>DASZOW010000172.1:0-4632 GCA_035550615.1 Puia sp. | reverse complement strand
AATTTAAGATGCCGGAGGCATCTTGTCCGAAGGACCGACATTAGCGGTTTGCGGGCAATGCGCTATTTTGCGCCGGGAAGCGTATTGCCCGCACATATTTTGGGTAGTAGGTTTGTGAACGCTGCAACCAAATTAATAGTATGTTAACAGCCAAGGGAATAGAAAAATATTACGGAAACTTATGGGTGTTGAAAGGGGTGGATGTGGGTATTGCGAAGGGAGAGATCGTGAGTATCGTAGGCCCCTCGGGTTCCGGTAAAAGTACCTTATTGCATATCCTGGGTACGTTGGATGAGGCTGCGAAGGGGCAGATCTTTCTTCAGAATAAAGAGATGCATGCGTTGCGAGGCAGGCCGCTGGCGGCTTTCCGCAATCGTCATATCGGTTTTGTGTTCCAGTTCCATCATCTGCTGCCGGAATTCAGCGCTTTGGAGAATGTCTGTATTCCCGGGTGGATTGCGGGGCGGCGTAAGCGGGAGGTAGAGGAGGAAGCGCTCGGATTACTGAATGTGCTTGGAGTGGGGAACCGGGTCGACAACAAGCCGGGGGCGTTGTCGGGTGGGGAGGCGCAGCGGGTGGCGGTGGCCAGGGCGCTGATCAATCATCCTGATATCGTATTTGCCGATGAGCCGACGGGTAATCTCGATACGGCCAATGCAAAGGAGCTGCACCGGTTGTTCTTTGATCTGCGGGACCGGTTCAAGCAGACCTTTTTGATCGTGACGCATAATGAGGAGTTGGCGCGGATGAGCGACCGGGTCCTGCACATGAAGGATGGGTTAATTGTAAGTAATTGATTATCATATCCTAGGCCGCCAAGGCAGCTCTTGTATCTTCAGCACGTGCGCTATATAGCGGGCCAATTCGAAGAAATAATCACTAAGACGGTTCAGATAGCGGATGACGAGGGGTTCGACGAAGAGTCCTTGTTCCTGCATGCGTACGCATGAGCGTTCGGCGCGGCGGCAGACGCAGCGGACAATATGGGCGGTGGAGGCGGCGATGTGTCCGCCGGGGAGTATGAAGGACTTCATGGGAGGCAGGGCGTTGTCCATTTCATCGATAGACTTTTCGAGGGTTGTGATGTCTTCTTCTTTAAGGTCGGGGATCTTGAGCTTTGGTTCTTTTTCCGGATCGCAGGCGAGGGAGGAGCCGATGGTGAAGAGGCGGTCCTGGATCTCGCGGAGGAAGGTGTGGGTGGGGGACCAGGGCTGGGTGGCCAGATGGTCGCCGAGGAGGCCGATGAATGAGTTGAGCTCGTCGACTGTTCCGTAGGCTTCGATGCGGAGATGGCTTTTCGGGACTTTGGTGCCGCCGATGAGGGAGGTCGTGCCTTTGTCGCCTGTTTTTGTATAGATCTTAGTGGCCATGCCAAGGTGTTTATGAAGTAACGGCGGCGGCAGAGCGCCGGCGATCGCTTTCTATGACCCCATCCCGTAGGCGGACGATGCGGTGGGAATAGTTGGCGATGTCTTCTTCGTGGGTGACGAGGACGACGGTGTTGCCTGCGGACTGAATGCTGCTGAAGATATCCATGATCTCGACCGAGGTTTTGGTGTCGAGGTTTCCCGTAGGTTCGTCCGCCAGGATGATGGAAGGATTGTTGATGAGGGCGCGGGCGATGGCTACGCGTTGAGACTGGCCGCCGGAGAGCTCGTTGGGGCGGTGATGGCTGCGGTCGGCAAGGGAGACTTTTTCGAGGACTGCCATGGCCCTTTCCGTTCTTTCTTTTCTGGGCACGCCGGCGTAGACCAGGGGCAGGGCGACGTTTTCGACGGCGGTGAGCCGGGGGAGCAGGTTGAACTGCTGGAAGACGAAGCCGATCTCGATATTGCGGACGTCGGCGAGGTGGTCATCCGCCATCCGGCTGACATCCTGGCCATTGAGGACATAGAGACCCGAGGTCGGGGTATCGAGGCATCCGAGGATGTTCATCAGGGTGCTTTTGCCCGAACCGGAGGGCCCCATGAGGGCGACATATTCATTTTTAAAGATGTCCAGGGAAAGGCCTTTGAGAACCGGCAGGGCCTGTTTCCCCATAAAATAGCTTTTACGGATGTCCTGCAGGTGAATGATAGGTTGAGCGGTGGTTAGCATTTTTTTCGGATGACTTTCGGGACTTCAAAGTAGGCGCCATCGGTGGCAGGAGCTGGCGCCAGGGCTTCCTGGCGGGTGACGGACCCTTGCAGGGTGTCTTCCCGCAGGACATTGGTTTCCGGACTCATGTGCAACAGGGGTTCGACACCGGTGGTATCGAGTTCGCCCAATTTTTCGACGAACCGGATCATCCGTTGCAGATCGTGTTTAATCGCTTCCTTTTCAACGGCATTGAATTCAAGCCTGGCCAGATTCGACAAATTATCTATCAATGCGTCATTGACTTCCATGCAAGTGCTTTGGGACAAAAATAGCTATCTTCGCCGTTCCGTCAAAGTAACCCTCCATGTTGAGGGAAGGAAATGTACCAATATGAGCAAAAAGAGTGAAATCGTTATGAGTGGCATCCGGCCGACGGGGTTCCTGCATTTGGGGAATTATTTCGGGGCGGTGCGTAATTATGTCCGGATGCAAGAGGAGTATACCTGTTTCTTTATGGTTGCCGACTGGCATGCCCTGACTACCCTGAATGAGACGGCCGGGTTGAAGACGAGTGTGCGGCGGGTGATGGCGGAGAATATTGCCTGTGGGCTGGATCCCGAAAAGGTGGCCTTTTTTTGTCAGAGCCAGGTGCCGGAGACGGCGGAGCTCTACCTGTTTTTAAATATGCTGGCCTATAAGGGAGAATTGGAAAAGACGCCTACCTTCAAGGACAAGGTGCGGCTTCAGCCCGATAATGTAAATGCCGGATTGTTGACGTATCCCGTTCTTATGGCTGCAGCTATTTTACTGCACCGGGCCACGCTGGTGCCGGTAGGGAAGGACCAGGAGCAGCACCTGGAGATCGCGCGGGATTTTGCGAACCGGTTCAATCAGCGGTATGGAGAGGTGTTCCCGGAGCCGTTTCCGTTCAATTTCGGCGAGTCGTTGGCGAAGGTGCCGAGCCTGGATGGAGCGGGGAAGATGAGCAAGAGCGAGAACCAGATGGCGACCTTGTATCTGTCCGATGACGATGATGCGATCCGGAAGAAGATCATGAAGGCCAAGAGCGATAGTGGTCCGGCGGCGCCTGGCGCGCCGATGTCGGATGCCGTGGCGGGGCTGTTCCAGCTGTTGCGGCTGGTCGCGTTGGAGGAGCGTGTGAGGTTTTATGAGGAGCAGTACCAGGGTGGAACGATCCGGTATGGAGATCTCAAGAAGGAGCTGGCGGAAGGCATGGTAGGGTTTATCCGGCCGATCCGGGAGAAGGCGGAGGCTATCCAGGAAGACACGCCGTATCTGCGGCGGGTGATGGAGCAGGGGGCGGCCAAAGCGAGGAAGAGCGCCCAGGAAACGATCAAGCTGGCGCAGGAGGCCATCGGGTTGAAATATTATTAGCGCAAGCCGAACCCGGATCCGGGGGACAGGCAAATGCCGGACGCGGCAAAACGCAGGAAAAATTCTCGAACGCTCTAACTATGACCAAGAATAAGAAACCAAAACACATCGCCGTGGCGGGTAATATCGGCGCCGGGAAGACGACCCTGACCGAGATGCTCAGCAAGCATTATCGCTGGATACCGCAGTTCGAGGATGTGGACCATAATCCGTACCTGAACGATTTCTACGAGGATATGCCCCGATGGAGCTTTAACCTGCAGATCTTTTTTCTCAACAGCCGGCTGAACCAGCTGCTGGAGATCCATACGGGGACCGAGACGGTCATCCAGGACCGTACGATCTATGAGGATGCCCATATTTTTGCGCCCAACCTGCATGAGATGGGGTTGATGAGCAAGCGGGATTACAATAACTATTTCCAGTTCTTTCAGACCTTGAAACGGATGGTGCAGCCGCCTGATCTGCTGATCTATCTACAGGCGTCGGTGCCGACGCTGGTGGCGCAGATACAGAAACGGGGCAGGGAGTACGAGGAGAATATCCGGCTGGACTATCTGAAACGGCTGAACGATTTCTATAATAAATGGATCGAGGGGTACAAAGAGGGGCCGCTCCTGGTCGTGGATATCGACAAGAACAAGTTCCCGGAGAATGAGGAGCATTTGGGGGAGATCATTACGCGGATCGATTCCCAGCTGTATGGATTGTTTTAGGAAATAAAAAACCCCACCAGGGAATGATGGAGTTAGTTTTGGCAAACAATCGAAGACGGTGCGCCAAGTTCAGTATTTTATTTTAATTTCAAAAAAAATCGTGTCATTTTTTTTTGAATTTTAATCCCGCCGCCGGCGACGTTCTTGGCCAGGCTAGATGCGGGTCGGGGCGGCCTGCAGGACTTCTGCCGAGACCCCGGCGGCATATTTTTCAAAATTCTTATTGAACCAGCCGGCCAGGTTTCCGGCCATTTCGTCGTAGGCGGCCGGGTCGGACCAGGTGTTGCGCGGATCGAGGATATATTGCGGAATGCCAGGGCATTGGGAAGGTATGGCCATGCCGAAGACCGGGTGTGTGGTATAGGGAACGTCGTCGAGCGCCCCATTGACTGCGGCGGAGATGATGGCCCGGGTATGGGCGAGAGAGATGCGGCTGCCTTTG
>DASZOW010000171.1:0-6896 GCA_035550615.1 Puia sp. | reverse complement strand
ATGAATCTGAACTTTTCTTCTTGTTTGATTTCGTATTGCATCAGCTAATAAGATTCTGTCCCTGTAATTAACCGCTAAAATAAACGTTTTAACCCAAAAATAGGGTATTAGCGGGACAAAAGCTCGCGTGCGACGGCATTGATGGTTTTGCCATCTGCCTGACCGGCAAGCTGCTTGGTGGCGGCGCCCATGACCTTACCGATATCTGCGGGAGATGTGGCGCCGGTCTCGGCGATGATCTTTGTCAGGATCTCCTTTAAAGCCGCTTCGTCCAGCTGCTGTGGAAGAAATTTCTCAATAACTGCGATCTCTTCCTCTTCTTTACGGGCAAGGTCGGGCCGCTGCTGTTGCTGGTAGATCGCCAGAGAGTCCTTGCGTTGTTTGACCAGCTTCTGCAGGAGCCTGGTTTCATCGGCTTCCTTCAATTCGCCGCCGGCGCCTTCCGAGGTCTTTGCCAGGATGATCGCTGCCTTGATGGCCCGCAATCCCCGCAGGGCCCCTTCATCTTTTGCCAGCATGGCCGTTTTAAGCTCGGCCATTACCTTTTGTTCCAATGCCATATCCTATACATTTATCGGTTATAATTTGTTTGTCTTTAACTGTTGATCCCGGAACTTCTTATAAAAATCGCGGGCAAATTGTTTCATTTCATTCATCAGCACCGGGTCCTGGGTCGCCCGCTGATAGGTTTCGGCCATGGTCATGAGGGTCTGGTAAAAAAAATCCGCCATCTCGTCGACCATCATCTCCTTGGTCCAGAGATCTATCCGCAAGGCGGTTTTTTCGGCGCCATCCCAAAAAGCCAGCATCATTGCTTTGGCCTGGCGGGCATTCTCGCTGGAGGAATCCGAGGCGTTCCAGCGAATATCTTCGGGTACCCGGTCCCGGTCCAGCGTCACATCGATATTGATAGAGGAAGTTGTCATAATAGAAATTAGCAAGCCGCAATTTAATAGTTTATTGGATACTACATCCTGACATCTTGCCAAGGGCAGTCCGAATGGCGTCAAGGGTCTGTTCCGGGTCGAAGGATGCCAGTCGGGCAAATCCTTTCCCAATAAGCTCATTTCTCAGCGCTTCATCTTTATATACCGACATCATGTAACCGGCAAAGGCTACTGAATCGCCCGTCCCCGCGGCCAGGGCCGCATCTGCGGCAATCCCTGCGAGCAGTCCCTCTTTGGACACCAGGGCAGGCACCCCGGCCTTCCAGGCATCGAGCAGGGGCATCCCCAGGGAGTCATCCGCAAAGGGAAAAAGCGCGGCATAAGCCGCGGCCATCAGGATCTTACCTACCGCCGGATCGAACCAATGCACGTCCTGCCGGTACTTGTATGTTTCCAGCTTGACTTGCAGTCCGGGGTCAGGGGCGCCGGTGATTGCCAGCTGGAGATTGGAATGCTGCCGTTTTTTGAATAAAGAAAACGCCTTCAGTAAATGAACGATGTCTTCTTCGCCGGCCGAGGAGGCGTTGGTAAAAAAATATTCCTTTCCCTGGGTATATTCCTGCTTTATCCTGTCTTTTTCGGCGATCGGGATCGGCCCTCCCATGGTGGAAGGAGCGGCATGTATCACAAGGACATTCCGGGTATCCTTATTGCCACGCGTGGTCAGCCATGTCTTGTCCTTTTCTGAAAAGCAAAAGATCGTTTCGGCATGATGCAGGCTATCGGTAAGCCGTGAGGCATAGATGGGAATCAAGCTTTTGCCAGGGTTTTCTTTGGGATTGGCCCGCACGGGCATCCACAGACACTGGGGAGCGGGGACCGGAGCCGCAGCGACGCCGCCGGTAAGCATGACCAGCGCAGGCTTATGCTTTTTGACGAGCCGCGGTAGCTGCCAGTCATACCACAACATCCAGCCTGGCCGGCCCGGAAGGGCGCGCAGCGTCAACATACGGCCCTCCGGCAGGTCCGTAAGCTGACCGGGCCGGTAAGTATGGTCGACCAGCAGGAGCCATTCGACTGCCTTATCCCGGGCCAATGCAACTGCAGCGGCAAGGATCAGCCGGGTTCTTTCGCCGGCCGCTCCGGCATGTTGTAAAGGCCTACAATCCAGCAGGATGAGCATAATTATAATATTGTCCGCCCCGGGGCATCTCCTGTTTGCAAAGGTAGGTAAGGCGGCCCGGGCTGCCTGAGGGTTTTTTATCCACCGCAAAAAAACATTATACGATTGTTGATTAGTATGTTGCGTATTATACACGTCTGAAATATGTGTGGTTTTTACGATGCGCCTGAATTGCGGAATGTCCCTTTGGCCCTATTCTTGTTTTATTTTGAGTATTAATCCGTTTAATCCGTCACCTATTAAAATTCGTGCCTATGAACCGTGTGTACCCTCATGCATTTATTGTCATGTTTGTGATAATAAATCTGCCCCGGGTGGCCTTTTCACAATGTAACTGCGCCGGTGGGGTTCCGGCCACGCCGATAACTTACCTGGATTCTTTTCCACCTACCAATGGAGCTATAACGACTTTGAGTTTCCCGCAGTTCGATCCTTCCTTGGGAATGCTTGCGTGTCTGACCGTATGGGATACGGCATCCGGCGTTACGACCACTACCGCGTTGAACAAGGACTTGCATGATAGTGTCGTTTATCAGTTCGACCTTTTATTAACCGCTGCGCTCAAGGGCCCTTCCGGCGGTGGCATCAATATCTCTCAAACTTATTCCACGCTATATGGGCCGGATACCCTGGCGCCTTATGGGCGGCCGGGGGACAATATCACATACGGCCCTGATTCTATCTTCAGCAATATTCCCGGGATCGGTTCGACCAACTCCGCTACGGCGCCCTATTTAGGTACGGGAACGGTGAACTTTACCTATAGCATCAGTGGCGGGGTAGTCACTACGCAAGGCGGGTCCAGCTATACGGCGGGGCCGGTAACTTTTTATTCGGGGGCCGTGCGTCTGACCTATTTCTGGTGCCCGTCCAGCCCGCTTTCGGTGAATATCAGCAATTTTACGGCTATCCCCCAGGGAAATGCCATCGTATTACAATGGTTAACCCAAAATCAACAACCCAATACCCAATATGAAATCCAAGTCAGCCAGGACGGCAAAAACTTCTCAGACGCCGGACAAACAGAAAGTAACGCTTCTGCAACAGGTACTTCTGCAAAATACCAGTATCAATACTACCCTGATCCGTCTTATGTGGGAAAGCTCTATTTCCGCATCGTCGAGACGGATCCTTCCGGGAAAGTGAGCATTTCGACAGTGTTGGTTCTCGACCCCAGGGGAGGAGAGAGCGGGATCAGCTATCAGACGTTCCCCAATCCGGCTACCAACAGTCTGCAGATGCAGTTCAACAGTAATCAGACCGGGCGGTTCCTGCTCGAGCTGATCGCTACCAGTGGACAGGTCGTTCAGCGGAAGGAAGTCTCGCTGGCCGGTACGTCACAGATCAGCCTGGATCTGAACCCCAAGCCGGTCCGGGGATTGTATTTTCTGCGGACCACCGATATGACGCATAACCGGAATTTCGTAAGTAAGGTGTTTGTCGATTAGGATTGGCAAAGACGCAGGCGATGGTCTGGCATCTTGTGTTGGTCTATTGGGCTTTTTCCTGTAGATTTGTCTTCCTAAATAGAGCGTATGGAATATAACACCACGCGGAATCACCTGGTGATGCGTGAATATGGGCGCCACATCCAAAAGATGATCGAATACCTGGTGACCCTGGAAGATAAGGAAAAACGTCAACGCAATGCGCACGCCGTCATCGAGCTGATGGGCTTTCTGAATCCACATCTGAAGAATGTAGAAGATTTTCGTCATAAACTGTGGGATCATCTTTTTCTGATCTCGGATTTCCGTTTGGAGGTCGCATCGCCGTATCCGATCCCCACGCGGGAGACTTTGCGGGCGCGGCCTAAGCCATTGAGGTATCCCAAGCGTTATCCCAAGTTCTCGCATCTCGGCAAGAACCTGGAGCTGGTGATCAATAAGGCATTGGCGGAAGAAAATCCCGATAAGCGCGCCGGGTTTGCCAATGCGGTGGCTTATTACATGAAGCTTGCTTATAACAACTGGCATAAAGAGACTGTCCATGACGACGCTATTCAGAGCGAGCTGACCAATCTTACCAACGGGCAACTCGAATTCACGAACACGCCTTTTGTGAAGAGCTTCCGGCCGGACGATAACAGCCGCCAGCGGGATAACCGGGACAACAGGGGCAATAGCTTCAACGATTACCGGAACGACCGTAAGCAGAAGTTCCAGCAGCGGAACAATAACCGAAACAATAATAACCGGAACGACAACCGGGGCGGTAATAAATTCAAAAAGAAACGTTACTGACCTCAAACTTAGCGCGTGCATTCATTTGAAGTCATCGGCGGGAGCAAGTTAAAAGGAGAGATCATCCCACAGGGGGCCAAGAACGAAGCTTTACAGATCATCAGCGCCGTGCTGCTTACACCGGAGAAAGTAACTATCTCCAACATTCCCGACATATTGGACGTGAACCTGCTCATCGATCTCCTGGAAGAGATGGGTGTAAAGATCCAAAGGCCGAAGCGTGATACCTGCATCTTTCAGGCCGACGCCGTCGACATCGAATATCTCCGCAGCGAGGCCTATCGCAAAAAGAGCGGACGGCTACGCGGATCGGTGATGGTAGCCGGGCCCATGCTCGCCCGGTACCGTAAGGCGTTCATCCCTAAACCAGGAGGTGACAAGATCGGCCGCAGGCGGCTGGATACGCATATTATCGGGTTCGAGAAGCTGGGCGCCCAATTCCGGTATGAGCCGGAGGAAGGACTTTTTCACCTGGACGCTCCGTATCTAAAAGGCTGTTATATGCTGCTGGACGAGCCTTCGGTCACCGGTACGGCCAACATCATCATGGCCGCCGTCATGGCGGAGGGTACGACGACTATTTATAACGCCGCCTGCGAGCCTTATATCCAGCAATTGTGCAGGATGCTGACCAGCATGGGAGCGAAGATCGGGGGTATCGGCAGCAATCTGCTGCAGATCGAAGGCGTAAAGTATCTTGGCGGCGCCGAACACCGGATGTTGCCGGATATGATCGAGATCGGTTCTTTTATCGGGCTTGCGGCCATGACGCAAAGCTCTATCACCATTAAGAATGCCGCGGTCGATCAATTGGGTATCATCCCGGAAAAGTTCCGTCAGCTGGGAATCCAATTGGAGATACGTGGAGACGATATCTATGTCCCCGAGCAGGAGGTATATGAGATCCAAAGCTTTCTCGACGGTTCGGTCCTCACCATCTATGACCATCCCTGGCCGGGTTTTACCCCCGACCTGCTTAGCATCGTGCTGGTAGTGGCCACACAGGCGCGGGGTTCGGTGCTGATCCATCAGAAGATGTTCGAGAGCAGGCTTTTCTTTGTCGACAAGCTGATCGATATGGGTGCAAAGATCATCCTCTGTGACCCGCATAGGGCGGCCGTGATCGGCCTGGCCCGGGAACAGCGGCTACGAGGCATCACTATGAGCAGTCCCGATATCAGGGCCGGCGTCGCCCTCCTGATCGCAGCACTCAGCGCGGAAGGGCGCAGCACCATTCAGAACATAGAACAGATCGACCGGGGTTACCAGCATATTGACGAACGCCTCAGGAAATTGGGCGCCCAAATCACGAGGATATGAGTGAATCCAGGATCATCATCATCACGGCGCCTTCGGGGGCCGGAAAAACGAGCATCACCCGTTATCTATTGGGAAAATATCCCGATAAGTTAGCCTTTTCCGTGTCGGCGGCTACCCGTAATCCGAGGTCGTATGAAAAAGACGGCGTAGACTATTATTTTCTGTCGCTCGACACGTTTAAGCAAAAGATACAGCACAATGAATTCGCGGAGTGGGAAATGGTCTATGAAGGGAAATATTACGGTACGCTTAAGAGCGAGCTGAACCGTATCTGGCAAGCCGGCAAGACCCCTTTGCTGGACATCGAGGTAAAAGGCGCTATACATATCCGTGAACAGTATCCCGACACCACCCTGGCCCTGTTCATCGAGCCGCCTTCCGTGGATGAATTGCGGCGCCGGCTGGAAATGCGCGGCACCGAAACGGTCGAAAGTTTGCTTGCCCGGGTGAATAAGGCTTCGTATGAGCTTTCCTTCAAACATCATTTCGACAAGATCATTGTCAACGATGACCTGCACAAGGCCTGCGGCGAGGCCGAAAGCGCGATAAAAGCCTTTCTGGGCCTATAGAGGATACGCACTACCGGGGTTCAGGCCGGGAATGCGTAGTCTGAGCCGCGAACCCGCCGGTGGGCCGGGGCGCTATAAAATCCGAATTTTCCGATTATTTTTACAGTCGCGAGCGGGCTACGCCCGACGCACCCTTTATGATCAACACAAATACCCTTATTTGGATCGTTATCGCCTGGCTGATGATCGCCTTTTTTGCGGGCATCGAGGTCGCTTTTTTGCGCGCCAACCGCCTGGCGATCGAGCTAAAGAAAAAACAGGGGCTTAGCAGCGGGCTGATCCTGTCCAATTTCATGGACAACCCTGCGCAGTTCCTCGGGACCACGCTGGTGGGCTTTACCATCTTCCTCGTGATCTTTGGTCTGATGGTGGGAGAGACCTTCCAGCCGCTTTGGAATATCCTGATCACCAGGATACACATGCCCGGCAGTTATGTCAATGGCATCCGGCTTTTTGTAGAAATGCTGGTCGCCTCGCTTTTTATATTGCTTTTTGGCGAGTTTATCCCTAAGGCGTTGTTCCGCGCCAAGAGCGACTCCATGCTTTCCTTTTTTGCGCAGACGATGGAATTCTTCAACCGGCTGTTGTCACCGCTCACCGGTTTCTTTGCCGCCATCGCCCAATGGATCCTGAAGTATGTGTTCAACGTACGGATCGATGAGCGGAAGGCGACGTTTTCCGGGGTCGATCTCGA
>DASZOW010000170.1:0-2936 GCA_035550615.1 Puia sp. | reverse complement strand
CTATAACTACAACAGGGATGACTATCGTTTCGAGAATTCACCGGTCAGCGAGGAATGGCGGCGCTTCCAACAGGAACAGCAGACCATTGCACGGGAAATGGACCGGCTTGGCGACCAACGCGGCAGCGCAGCCGTGCGTTCAACTGTCGACAGCCTTAGAAAGGCCGGCGTAAACCGTAATTTTCACTTTGCCGATACGACTACCAATCCGGCGCTTTTCTTGTTGGCGTATAACCAGGTGGATTTCGATAAGGACTATAACCGCCTCAAACAGTTCATCCAACGCGCAGGCCGACGTTTTCCCTTAAATACCGCTGTACAAACCCTGGTCCGCAACACATTGGATTATGTCAGCACCTTTAGCTCGCCATTACAGATTGGCGACATGCTTCCGTCGCTGCAGCTATTCGATTCCTCAGGCCGCCGACGAATCGTCGGTCCGGTGAAAGACAAATATTTACTCGTGGATTGTTGGTCGAGCTGGTGCGAAACCTGTCGCATTTTCTCGGCGGCAAAAAAGACAGCCTGGCAACATGCCGATACCAGCCGGTTTGCGATCGTAAGTATAGCGGTAGACGCCGAAAGACAAGCCTGGATAAATATCCTGCGGTTCGAACATTATCCCTGGGAGCAAGTGATCGACGAAAAAATGTGGATGGGGCCAGCCGCCAGGGCGTTTCATTTCGATAGCCTGCCGTATAATTTTTTCGTGGCCCCCGGTGGCCGTATCCTGTCGAAATCCATCCCGGGTGATTCGCTCATTCCGGTACTGGCTGCGCATGGACTACTTCGCAAACATACTTAAAACAAACCTTCGTATGAGATGCCTTCTACTAACAAGTACGTTATTGATCGTTTTTTATGGCGCTTTTTGCCAGGATCACCAGACCAATAAGAAAACACTGTCTCGCCATCTAAGGGCTGTTTACGATGTCCTCAAGTCGGACAGGAAGATAAAAGATGGCAAATATGCCGTGCTTAACGACGCCGGCCAGCACGTGGTAGATGGGTATTATGTGAATGGCCGGAAAACCGGCATCTGGACCTTTTATGATAACCAAGGCAAGCTCGTCCAGCAATATGACTTTAGCCATGACAGCCTGCTTTTAACGAACAGGGATCCGCTTTCTATTGTTCAGTTCGATTACCAAATACCCCAAGGCGTCGACGATTCCAGCAAACTACAGCCGCCTTACAAGATCGGAGGTCCGGAATATGGGTTCTTCTTGCTTTACGACGAACGGGATATCCCGCCAACAGTAAAGGCTACTTCAGGAAAAGCAGAGATGACTTATGTGCTCACCATCGACGAAAAAGGGAACCTGGAAAGTTACAGTCTGATCTTCGGTGGCGAGAATTTCAACGATATCGTTCAACGGCATTCCGTTAAAGAGCTCCCTACTGAGGCGCTGGATTTCTCCCCCGCAAGGATCGATGGGCTGCCCGTACGCAGCAAGATTTCATACCGTATTCCATTGGACATTAACCATACGTCGGTACCCGGCAACAACTATATGCCCACGCGTTTCGGCGCCTCCAATTGATGTCTGGTGGCGCGGGGGCCGGGGAATTTGCAGGGAGGCGTCTGGTGGCGCGGTCACGGCTGATGCCGCACTCCATTGTTGCTTTTCTCGAGCCAGCTGTTAAAAAGCGTATAGAAGACCGCGAGGATGATCGCGCCCTTGAACATGCCGGTAAAGCCCCAGGCCGCAAGGCCCCCGACGACGCCCATGAAAAGGACCAGGAAAGGCATCTTGCCGCCGCTGGCTGCCAGCAATATCGGTTTTAGCACGGCATCGATGAGCAGGAGGCCGATGCCATAGATGATCAGAAAGACTGTCAGCCCCGTATGTCCCTGGCTGGCCGTCCAGATCACCAGCGGTACCCACACCCACAACGGCCCCAACTGGATCAATACCAGGAAAAAGATCAGCGCAGAAAGCAAAATGGCAACATGGATGCCCGCGATGACGAGTCCTATCCAGGAAATAATGGCGGCAATGAATGCGGTTCCCATGACACCGATGGATACACTTTTTATCGCCACCGCCGTAGCCCGCAAGAGGGAAAGGCCGTCGCGTTTGCCCAAAAGATGCTGCATGGTGGATTTCACGGGGACCAAAGCCTTTTCTCCTGCCACCAGCAGGAAAGCGGAGATGATGATGCCAATGATGAATTGCAGGGCCGTCCCCACGATGCCCGCCCCGCTGGTCAGGATATGCCGCATTGCAATCCTGATCGGCTCCCCGTGCGAGACGATCGTTTCCCGGGGACTGCTTTGCAACTGCTGCCAGAAGCTACTGACGTCCTGCCCCACGAGTGGAAGATTGGTCACCCATTTTGGTAACGGTGGAAGGCCGTTGGCTCGAATGTCGTTCATCCAGCTAATAACATCCTTGACATGATCGCGTAATCCGGCTATGATAAAAACCAGAGGGAGGGCTACGATCGTGATCAGGATGAGAGCATAGATAATGGCCGCCAAAACCCGACGGTTACCCAGGAATCCGGCGAGCCATTCAAAGGGAGCGGCAAAACTAACGGAGAAGATAAGCGCAAAGGTCAGTACGCCGAAGAACACCTTTAGCACATCGTATAGCGCCAGCATCAGGGTTACCAGCAGAATGACGACGAGGATCGCCTCTACTATATTGCGGGAACTGTTCTGGATCGGCTTATTGATCATAGGTGAGTCGCAGGTGAAAGTTGATATAAATTTATGCAAAAACCCCGAGCGCCACACTATGACAGAAATAACCGTGCCTACTCGGCCACCGGAAGACCGACGAGCTTATTTTTCATACCAGATTATTTTTTCCTCGATGGGCTGGCGTTTTCCCGGCTTCGCGGGCTCATCGGTATAACCGAGATAAAGCATCCCGATAACGATGTCCCCGCTGTGCAGACCGAGATATTCGCTGATGGCTTCATCCAGG
>DASZOW010000169.1:0-6556 GCA_035550615.1 Puia sp. | reverse complement strand
CTATGGGGCGTTTTTATCTGGAAAGAATTCAAGGGCGCTTCGACGAAAAGCAACACTTTGATCGCCTTTATGTTCCTGTTCTTCCTGCTTGGAATAAGCTTTATTATCCGGGCGGGGCAATAGGCTTCCGACTCATGAGATATTTTATTCGACATATCATCGTTACAGCCAGGATCGGCATGGCCGCATGCGGTTTAGCCGGTTTACTATGTCCTATTGCCGGGTTTGGCCAGATGCGGAAGCTCAGCATGACGGGCGAGGTTTATCGTGACCGGGTATGCGCCATCTGGACCGCCCAGATGCTAGGCGCGATGATGGGATGGCCTTTTGAACATAAGGTGGCGTCGGTGGAATGGGTACATACCCTCGGTCCCAAGGTGGATCACGCGCCGGTGGATGACGATTGGTATTATGAAATGGTGGCCATAAGAGCCTTTGAAAAATATGGCATCGATATGAGCGTGGAGCAGCTGGGGCGGCAATGGATGGAAAATTCCGCCGGGACCTGGGGTTCGAGTCAACAGGCCAGGCTGCTGATGGCCAGAGGGATAGCTCCGCCAGACTGCGGCCATCCCCGTTATAACAAATTATGGTTTACCATCGGACCCCAATTCTCATGCGATGTTTACGGCGCCTTGGCGCCGGCGATGCCCAATGTTGCCGGGGCGATGGCCCGCCGGTATGGACATATCAATGGGTATGCTGAAGGCGCGGACGGCGGGGTTTTTGTCGCCGGGATGATCAGCCTTGCCTTTGCCGAAAAAGATGTGCGAAACATCGTTCGCCAGGCGGCGCAGCTAATCGACACAGCGTCGCCTTACCGGAAATGTCTCGAGCTGGTGATCCGGCTGGCCGGTGAAGGAAAGACGGCCCCTGAAGTCTTCGATGCGGTCGAAAGACAGTGGCACACCGTATATCCCGCCACCAACAATGCTGTGGCTAACGGCGGGATCGTCGCTACGTGTGTGTGGTTTGGGGAAGGCGATTTTTTAAAGACCGTGAACCTGGCATACGGGGCCGCTGATTTTACCGATGCCGACTGCAATGCGGCAAATGCCGGCTCTGTCGTAGCGGCCATGCATGGTATGAAGGCGTTGCCAGGCGAATTGGTGCATGCGTTACATGACAGCATCGTCGGTAATAAATTGGGGAAGGTGGTACTGACACCGGCGGTGCAGGAGACCATTTCCGGGCTGGCAGCGAGGACCGCCGTCCTCGGCGAAAAGATAGTCCGGCAACATGGCGCCGTCGTTTCCGGCGGAAAGATCACCATCCCTATACAGGCGGTCGTGACACAGCCGGCGGAGTTGTTTCGGCCGGCCGATCTCATGCAATATTGGAATCCTCGTTGGAAACTGGAGCGCGCCGGCTTTGGCGGCGCCCTTGGCGGCATGCCCGGTATCCGTGGGATTACCTTCCTCGATAGTGATGTCCTGGCTACTTATCCACGGGACGAAGTCAAAGGAGTGTTACTGACGCGCCGGCTGCGGATAGATGGACAAAAGGAACTTTCCTTCGAGGCGGGGGTCGATTCCCAGCGGGTGTGGCGTTGTATGGTGCTGGCGAATAACAAGGTACTGGTCGACAAATTGATAGAAGGCGGCAATACAGGGCGAAGCTGGCAGACGGTAAAGACCGATCTAAGCGCGTTCGATGGCGACACCGTCACCCTGCGCATTTATCAGCGGGTGTTGATCCCGGGGAGGGCAACGGGGAATGCCTACTGGAAAAATTTAAGAATCGAGTAAATGTAGTTGAATATGAAAATCATTACAGGAATCATTGCGGGCGCATTCGTACTCCTGGTTGGGGGGCCGGCAGCCGCCCAGATCAGCGACAGCCTGGTGAGTCCTTCTTCCGTGACCCTGAAGGGTGTGTTAGGGCAGGCGTTAGAGCTGAGCGAACATGGCCGGCTGCGATCATTGCCCACCTGGAATAATGGAACGCTCATCAATATGTTCACGCCGGAGGCCCGTAGCCGCAATACTACCACCGACTGGTACGGCGAACACGCGGGCAAATGGATGTATGCCACGGCGCTTGCGGTAGCACGGACGGGCGATGACAGCCTGAGGACGTTGCTGTTGCGGACAGCCGGTTTTCTTATCCGCAACCAGGAGGCGGACGGGTATATGGGTTCCTATTCGCCGGCGATAAGGATCACCAATCGCGCGTCGAAGCTGCACAAAAAAAGCTGGGATGTCTGGGGTTTGAGTTATACGATCCTCGGATTGCTGGAAGTCAACGCAAAGCTGCATGACGATTCCTGTCTGCAGGCGGCTAAGCGGGTCGGGGAGTTGTTGTTGCGGACCTTTGGCGACGGCTCCGCGGATATCACCGATTATGGAACGCGTTACGGTTATTCCGCGACGGTGGCGTTGGATCCCGTGGTCATGCTGTATCGCGTCACCGGTGACAAGCGTTATCTCGATTTTGCAAAGCTCATTGTCCGGGAGGCAGATAAAAAAGATGGGCTGCGGCTTACTGCCGCCATGGCGGCGGGCCGTGATCTTGAGACCGTAGCCGACGGCAAGGCTTACCAGATCATCTGGAATTTGCTGGGGCTGGCGAAACTCTATGCCGTCACCGGCGACCAGGCTTATCTGAAGACTGTCGAGGCCGCCTGGAAGAATATCCATAATTACCATCTCACCATCACCGGCGGTCCATGGGGTGGTGTCGGCAAGCACAAAGAATGTTTCAATACACGCGAATTCTGGAGTCCATACGGGTTCATAGAAACCTGCAGCATCATGTCATGGATGCAGCTCAACCGATATCTATTACAGATCACCGGCGAGGCAAAATATAGTGAAGAGATCGAGAAGTCAGCGTATAACGCCCTTTTAGGTGCGCAAATGCCGGATGGGCAGCTTTGGACCTATCATTCCTTTACCAATGGACGGAAGTATGCGGCGAATTTCAACGACTGCTGTCCATCGAGCGGCGCCATGGCATTGGAGGAACTTTCGGAGGTAGCGTATACACGGCGGAGCGGCGGCATCGCCTGTAATCTATATGGAGAGAGCGAGGCCCGGCTGTCGCTGGGTGGGGATGAGGTCCGTCTCGAGCAGCATACCGGTTATCCGTTCTCCGGGTCGATCCGGTTGATCGTAACGCCGGCTTCCAGGAAACGGTTCCCGCTTTTCCTCCGGGTGCCGGTGTGGGCGGGTTCGGTGCAGGTGAGCGTAAATGGGAAGATGGCAGATACGTCCGGGCTGCGGGCGGGGAGCTATTACACTTTGGAGCGCGAATGGAAAAAGGGGGATGTGGTTGAGATCTCGCTTCCGATGCCATTGCGGGTCGAGCAGCGTCACGAAGCGGCGGTCATGCCGCAGGGCAAAGACGATCTGTACCGGGTGGACTGGTTTGCCTTTGCGCGGGGGCCGTTGGTATATGCGAGCGACGGACTGATCGATGGCCGGGACCGCGAAATGAATTTCAAGCTGGCGGCCGGCGATATTTCGCATTATGTCGGGAGTGATGGCGCCGACTCGTTGCGATTCTCGCCGCCTGGCGAAAAGCCCGTGATCTTCCGGCCGTTCTACGAGGCCGGCGGCCGTGAGGCGGGTACCTGGCGGCTGACGTGGATGCAAAATGGAATAGATTAATTTCTCACTATGCGATATTTGTTCTTGGGTCTTGCGTTGATGAGTGTGGCGGCCGGCCGGGCGCAGCGGTCGCAGCGGCCTTCGAAGCGGGCGCCGAATATCCTATTTATCCTTGCGGACGACCAGGGATATGGCGATCTCGGTGTTTTTTATCAGAACGAACGGGCGCGGTTGAAAGACGCTTCGAAGCCTTATGAACTCTCACCGCATATCGACAGGATGGCGCATGAGGGCACGATGCTTACCCAGTACTATGTAGCGGCGCCGATCTGTGCGCCGTCGCGGGCTTCGCTGATGCTGGGAGTGAGCCAGGGGCATGCCAATGTCCGGGACAATGAGTTCGACAAGGCAATCGATAACAATTATACGTTGCCGGGGACATTGCGGAAGCTGGGGTACAGTACGGCAATCATTGGGAAGTGGGGGCTTGAGGGCAACGACAAATACGATCTCAACGGCTATCTCTGGCCGGCGCATCCGCTGAAACGCGGGTTCGATTATTATTTCGGCTATATGCGGCATAGCGATGGCCACGAGCATTATCCCAAGGAAGCCTTGTACCGGAAATACTGGGCGGAGAATGGTAAGGCGGTCTGGCAGAACTACACCAATATTACATCCACGCTGGACAAATGTTATACCGCGGATCTCTGGACTGCCGCGGCCAAGAAATATATCGTAGATCATGTGCGGGGTAAGGAAAAGGACAAGCCCTTTTTTCTTTATCTCGCTTATGAAACGCCGCATGCTGTGCAGGAGCTGCCTACGCAGGCTTATCCCAAAGGCGGCGGGCTTCATGGCGGCATGCAGTGGCTGGGTACTCCGGGGCATATGATCAGCACCGCTTCCGGAACGCCCGATTCCTATACTTACCCCGAATATGCGAATGCTTTGTATGATGACGACGGCAATCCCGGGACGCCGGAGGTCCATTGGCCCTCTACGTATCAACGTTATGCGACGGCCAACCGGCGGATCGACGATGCCGTAGGGGATGTATTACAGCTGTTGAGAGATTTGAAGATCGATTCCAATACTATCGTCGTCTATACTTCCGACAATGGGCCGTCCAATGAGTCTTATCTGCCCGAGGACCGGTTTCCGCCGAATAAGCCGACCTTTTTTCGCAGTTTCGGCCCCTTTGAGGGCATCAAGGCAGATACCTGGGAGGGTGGGGTGCGGGTGCCTGCTATCGTCCGGTGGCCGGGACATGTGCTGGCGGATAAAGAACTGAAGTTACCGGCGATCAACTATGACTGGGCGTCGACGTTCATCGATCTTTGCGGGCGGCCGGCGCCCGAGCGAATGGATGGCGTGTCGTTGTTGCCTTCGCTCACCGGCAGGGGCGTGCAGCGGGAGCCGACGGTCTATATCGAATACATGAATCCGGGCAAGACGCCGAACTACCCCGTGTTTTCCGCGAGCCATCGCGGCCGGGTGCGTGGCCAGACCCAGCTATTACGGATCGGTGATATCGTGGGAGTCCGCTATGATATCAAGTCTGCCGCGGATGATTTCGAGATCTATAATGTCCTAAACGATCCGGCGGAACGGAATAACCTTGCCGGGCAGGACAGTATGCGGGCGATGCAGGCGTTCCTGAAGACGCGGGTCTTGCAGTTGCATCATAACGGCGAAGGATCGCCGCGGCCTTATGATAACGAGCCTGTGCCTGCTGTTGCCGTTTCCGCGGTGGCTCCGGGGCTCGACTGGGCGGTCTATCGCGGGCCTTTTTTCTGGATCCCGCAGGTAGAGGGGCTCAGGGCGGCCGCCGCAGGGCATGCTGCCGTGCCGGCGCTGGTCGATACCGCGGTCAATCGCCTGACGGTGTTTAGCGGATATATTTCCGTGCCCGCCGATGGAGAGTATAGTTTTTATCTCACTTGTGATACAAAGGCTTTTTTGAGGATACATGATATCCAGGTGATCGATGAGGATTACGGCTATCCGGGCGGGTTACCACGGACGGGGACGATCGTGCTGAAGAAGGGACTGCATCCTTTCCGGTTGAGCTATCATCGGGACAAGGACCAGGGCGAGCCGTTTTTGAAGCTGGATTGGAGCGGACCCGGCATGGCGCGGAAAAAGATGGGTGGAGAAGCGTTCTTTCGGAACGCTGGCAGGTGACAGGCGCAGGCGGGGCGACAGGTGACAGTAAAACCCACATCATGATACGACTTAACCGATCCAAAGGACTCGGCGTGGCCATGGCCTTCTTGTGCCTTGCGCCGCTGCTATTCGGCAATTGCCGGCATATCGTTCCCATAGAACTGCCTGCGCATTATCCACCCGGGATCGATACGGCGGCCTATTCGCAGATCCCCCAATCCGACATCTATGAAGTATCCGTGATCCGGGACGGCATCACGCGCGAGAAGCAGCTGGTATTCGAGAGCAAGTGTCCGACGTATCAGCTTGGCTATATGAATATGACGACGAACGATCAGTATCCGGCGAAGATCTTCAAGGGCCGGACGATCAGTTGGACGACGTTCTCCTTTTCCGGGAGCGTCGTAGTGGAAGTCAAGCTGCTGAGCCAGAGCCATCTGGCCATGAGCAGTGATGTCAAGGTCCTGCCATCGCGAAAGAATATCCATCCGATGGTCAGCGGGAATACTATCGCGTTCCGGCTCGACAACCCCGGTCAGTTCTCGGTGGAGATCGGCGACAGCGGTTATAGGAACGGGCTGATGGTCTTTGCCAACCCTGCGGAAACCAATAAGCCGGACACTACGTCCGGAACTTACAAGGTATTGCGTAACGCCACCGCGTCGGATGCCAATGCCGCGGCGCCGTATACAGGTATTTATTTCAAGGCGGGCGTCCATGATATCGGTGTCTTCCAGATACCGTCGAACATCAAGAATGTCTACCTGGAAGAGGGAGCATGGGTTTATGGTACGCTGATCATGAATGGCAATCCCGGAGTGCATATCTTTGGACGA
>DASZOW010000168.1:0-3503 GCA_035550615.1 Puia sp. | reverse complement strand
TGGATATGGCGCGGAGCGCTACCAACGTATTGGGAAATAGTATTGCCGCCGCCGTTGTAAGTAAATGGGAAAAAGGATTGGAAGAACCCGCCATCCATATAAAATGATCTGACTTATGATAGAACTGCTAACGATCACCTTTCGCGACCTGCTTCATCCGGAATTTTATATCAATAATGGCGGGCTGTGGGTGCTGTTATTCATCGTATTCGCCGAGACCGGTCTCATGTTCGGATTCTTCCTGCCGGGTGACAGCCTGCTCTTTGTCGCCGGGATCTATAATCAGAGTCTTGTCGCCAGTCTTTTTGGACACAGCACCAGCAGCAATTTCCTCGATCTTGTCGTGTTATGGAGCCTCATCTCCATCTGCGGCATCCTCGGCAACGCCGTCGGCTATTGGTTCGGCCATAAAAGCGGCCCATTCCTTTTCCATCGTAAGGATAACTGGCTGTTCAAAAAGAAGCATCTGCTCCAGGCCAAGGAATTCTATGACAAACATGGCGGTGAAGCCATCATTTTCGCCCGGTTTTTGCCCATTGTGAGGACCTTTGCCCCGATCATCGCGGGCATCGTGGCCATGGACAAGAAAAAATTCTGGCTATATAATTTCATCGGGTGCATCGCCTGGGTCTTCCTGATGCTTTTTGCCGGGCATTATCTGCAGGAATTCATCCTGATGAAATATCATTTCGATCTCAAGGAACATCTCGAGATCATTGTCATCGGCATCGTGATCATTACGACGGCCCCCGTCCTGTATAAGCTGTTCTTCGGCAAAAAAGATACCGCAGGCGTAGAAGACCCGTATAAAAAATCATAAGCTAAAAATGGACAAAAAATCGCCGTCTCTTTTTAACCTGGCTGTTATCGTCGGCGCACTGGGTTATTTTGTCGATGTATATGATCTCCTGCTGTTCAGCATTATCCGTATCCCGAGCCTAAAATCGCTGGGCGTCAGCATGGAGGATATCGACAAAACGGATATCCTCTCCATCCAGATGATCGGCCTGCGCATCGGGGGCATCATCTGGGGAATACTGGGCGATAAGAAGGGCCGGCTCAAGGTGCTTTTTGCGTCTATTATTTTATATTCTTTAGGCAGTATTGCCAACGGCTTTGTGCATAATGTCACGCAATATGCGATCATCCGGTTTATCACGGGCCTGGGGTTGGCGGGCGAACTGGGCGCAGGCATTACCCTGGTCAGCGAGATCATGCCAAAAGAAAAACGCGGTCTCGCCACCTCGCTGGTAGCTGGCATCGGTTTGAGCGGCGCCGTCTTTGCCTATTTTATCAAGGTGCAATTCGGCGGCGGCGCCGATGGCTGGCGGACCTGCTATTTTATCGGCGGCGGACTGGGGCTGGTCCTGCTGCTGCTGCGTGTAGGCATCCTTGAATCGGGCATGTATAAGAACATGGAAGGGGCGGATATTCGCAAAGGCGCTTTTATCATGCTGCTGAACAATGGGAAAAGGTTTAAAAAATACATCACGGCGATCCTGATCGCCCTGCCCAACTGGTTTGTGATCGGTGTCCTGATCACCTTTTCCAATAAGTTCGCGAGTATTCAGAATGTGCAGGAACCCATAGATCCAGGCAAGGGCATCATGGTGGCATACGTGGCCATCTCGGTAGGCGATGTCCTCATCGGTTTTGTGAGCCAGTGGTTCAAAAGCCGGAAGGCCTCGTTGTGGCTTTTCAACGTCATTACCGTGATCGGCGTCGTCTGGTTCTTCCGGCTGCAAGGTGCGGCGGGCAGCACCGTCTATTGGGTCTGTGTCATCCTGGGTTTCGGCACGGGCTTCTGGGCGATGTTCGTCACCATGGCCGCGGAGCAGTTCGGTACGAATATCCGCGCTACCGTTGCGACTACGGTTCCCAATATGGCCCGCGGCTCGCTGGCCCTGGTGATGCTGCTATTCAAAACGCTTCTGCCATCGCAGGGTTATTTCAAGGCCGGCTGGATCACGGGGATCATCGTCTTCGTCATCGCATTCGTTTCGCTGGCGCTGACGGAAGAGACTTATGGCAAGGATTTGAATTATATCGAGAGATGAAGTTTCTGATCATACGTTTCAGCTCCATCGGCGATATCGTCCTGACGACGCCGGTGGTCCGATGTCTGAAAAAACAGCTCGTCACGGCCCAGGTGCACTATCTCACCAAGGCCGCCTTCCGCCCGATCCTGGCGGCGAATCCTTATGTGGATAAGGTCCATACATTAGATAGAGACTTCGACCAACTGATGGTCGATCTCCGAAAGGAGGATTTCGACTATGTCATCGACCTGCATCACAATTTGAGAACGCTAAGGGTAAAAAGGGGATTGAAGAAACAGGCGTTCTCCTTCGATAAGCTGAATGTAGAAAAATGGCTTCTCACCAATTTGAAGATCGACAAGCTTCCCGACCGGCACATCGTCGATCGTTATATGGATACGGTAGCGTCCTTTGGCGTCAGGAACGACGGCGCCGGTCTCGATTATTTTATCCCTGAAGCCGACGAGTTGAAACCTACGGATATCCCTGCCGCCCACCAGGCCGGTTATATCGGGGTGGTTATCGGCGCGGCGCATGCCACTAAACGGCTGCCGTTGCATAAGCTGGAGACGATCTGCGCAGGTTCCCATCACCCGCTGATCCTGCTGGGAGGCCCCGAGGATGCCGAAACCGCGAAAAAACTCGCCGCCATCGATCCGGTCAGGATCTATAACGCTTGCGGACAGTTCAATCTCAACGAATCGGCAGGGCTGGTCCGGCAGGCAAAGCTCATCGTGACCCATGACACGGGATTGATGCATATAGCGGCCGCATTTAAGCGCCCGATCATCTCCGTGTGGGGCAATACGGTGCCGGAATTCGGGATGTATCCTTATTATGGAGAAAATTATCTGTTCCACTATCGGGAGGGCAATCAGCGGCTTTTTGGGGACCTGCCTTATCAGATCATGGAGGTGAAGGGACTTTCCTGCCGTCCCTGTTCCAAGATCGGCTATGAAAAGTGTCCGCGAGGGCATTTTAAATGTATGGAGCAGCAGCCGGTGGACCGGATTTTTCAATATTTCTAAAGAAAAAGTTCGGGAGCTTCGAAGACCTCAAAAAAAAGCCGCCCCGGAAGAGGCGGCTTGTATGCTGTAAATTCGATTCTATAAGGTCTTCAGGACGTCGTTCATGGCGCGGACGGCGTCGGCGCTTTTGTTGAACAATGCCTGCTCGTCGGCATTCAGACCGAAATCGAGGATCTTCTCCCAGCCGTTTCGGCCAATGACCACGGGCACGCCCAGACAGATGTCTTTTTGGCCGTATTCGCCATTGAGGGACACGCAACAGGTGAATAGTTTCTTTTCGTCGCGCAGGATGCTTTCGACCAGCGCGGCTCCGGCGGCACCGGGGGCATACCAGGCACTGGTACCGATCAGCTTTGTCAGGGTAGCGCCGCCGACCATGGTATCCGCGACGATCTTCTTCTGTTTTTCCTCGCTCAGGAACTTAGTCACGGGAACG
>DASZOW010000167.1:0-7042 GCA_035550615.1 Puia sp. | reverse complement strand
GAACAGCCGAACGATGAACATCGTGGACGCCAATATCGCCAGGATGGATCTGGCCAGTCCTTACGATTCGGCGGCTGCCGCGGCTCTTAGGGAGACCCTGGAATGCGGATTCGCTTCGATCGGCCGCGATATCTCGCTAGACCGCGTCATCACCATGCTGGAAACCATTCCTACTCCCCACGAATTATCATGGGGCCTGGATCATACGCCGCCACGCATTATCGTCTGGGGCAACCGTTCCATCCTTGTGATGATCGACGGCATTCCGCGGCTGAAATGGAATAAGGAATATGGCGCCTATGTAGTTGCCAACAGCCCGTATACGATCATCGCCTCTACCGACGGCTGGTACTATCTCTATGGGAGCCATCACTGGTATATCGCGCCTTCGCCAGAGGGGCCTTACCACCATACCACCTATATCGCGCCGGAGCTTCAACGCGTTACGGGCTTGATCGAAGACGTCAATAACCAGGATACGGAGCATGAGGACACTCTGCGGGAGGGCCATGGGGGTATCGTGGACATCATTATGACACTGACGCCGGCAGAGCTCCTGCAATTCAGGGGAGGTCCGGTGTTTATGCCGATCTCCGGCACGCGTCTGTTGTATTTGTCGAACTCCAATAACGATATCTTTCTCGATAGTTTACGACGCCGGTATTTTACGGTGCTGTCGGGGCGTTGGTTCGCCGCAAAGGGCCTTACCGGACCGTGGCAATATATCCCGGCGGATTCCCTGCCGGGTGATTTTTGGCGTATCCCGGAGGGTTCGCCGGAGGACCGTGTTCTGGCGTGTATACCGGGCACCGCTGCTGCACGAGAGGCGCTTGTCGAAGCATCGATTCCCCAGACCGCGCTGGTGGACAGGCGTGCGGCCACCACGCATGTGGCGTTCGACGGCCCGCCGAGGTTTGCCGCTATCCGGGGCACGCATCTCGAGTATGCGCTGAATACCTCGTCCGAGGTCCTGAAGCTGGACAAGATGTTATACTGTGTAGACCAGGGGGTCTGGTTTTGCGCCACGAATGGCGCGGGGCCCTGGGTTCCGTGTACGCACCGGCCGGCAGAAGTTAGCCGGATCCCGCCGGACTACCCGGTGTACAACTGCAAGTACGTGTATATCTATAGTGCCGACAGCAATTATATCTCTACCGGGTATACTGCAGGTTATCTCGGTTCGTATCCGGACGGGCATACGCTCGTCTATGGAACCGGCTATTACAGCCCCTGCTATACGGGGAATGCGGCTTTCCCGCGGCCGTGGACCTACGGGTTCAATATGTGGTACAATCCATGGTATGGCTGGAGCCTGGGTTATGATTTCAGCCTGGACTGGCTCAACACGGCCATGGCGTGGGGGCTTGGTTACTGGACCGGCGGGTGGTGGGGGCCGGCGGCGTATCGTCCGCCATATATCTGGCATCATTTCAGCGGGCACGGGCTTTATGAGAAGGATATCCGCCGTGCGGCGGGCAGTAGCTATAACAACAATATATATCTCCTGCGCCGTGATGTCGTGAGCCGTGCTGTGGCGGAGCATGTCGTCACGGACGGGACGGGGAACGTTTTTTGCCCGGACGGGCGCGATGGCTGGATGCGGCGAGACGCTACCGGCTGGACGGCGATTGCGTTGAATGACAGCATAACGACGGCTTTCCTGGGCAGGTTAAACCGGAAGCAACAGCGCGGGACGATGCGCGTATTGAATTTCCGTCTGGCGAACGGCGGCGCCGGCGCCAATGGTTTATATCTAGTCTCGAATCCTCAAACGACCATGTATGTCCAGGCAAAAAAATAAGAAGCCCCACAAGAAAAGAACGGCTGCGGACTGGATGTTTTTGTTCAGCTGGCTATTGGTGCCGGCGGCCCTTACTGTTTTTCTATTGCTCGCCGGTGGAATGGGGGCGGGAAATCCGCAGCAGCTGAGCTGGGATGATTTCGAGCAGCATATCCTTATCCCGCATGCCGCGGACAGTATCGAGATCATCAACAACGACGATGCCGAGATCTATATCCGTCCGGTCTTCGCAGATAGTCCCTGGTTTCGTCCCGTGGTAAAGCCAGTGGGCGCGAAGGCCGCCATGCCGGGTCCGCAGTATACAGTGCATATCGGCTCCTTGGAAGTATTTATGCGTGAGCTCGACCGCATCCAGGCGGGCATGCCTGCCAGTGAGCGGGTGCGGCTGAATTTTGTCAAACGGTCCAATCCCGTCTCCGATGTGCTTGGCTGGCTGGTTCCGATAGCGATCATTGTTTTTCTCATGCGGCTGGGACGTGGTGGCGGTAGTACCGGCATGGGCGGTATGAATCCTTTCAGTTTCGGGCGGTCTACCGCGGTCAAGCAGACCGAGGATAATAAAAGCGCTGTGACATTCGACCATGTCGCCGGTCTTCGTGAAGCAAAGGAAGAGGTGGCCGAGGTCGTCGATTTTCTGCGTGATCCCACCTCGTATACCCGGCTTGGCGCCAAGATACCGAGGGGCATCATGCTGGTGGGGCCGCCCGGCACGGGTAAAACGCTTCTGGCAAAAGCCGTCGCGGGGGAAGCGAAGGTTCCGTTCTTCTCCCTTTCCGGTTCTGAATTCGTCGAGATGTTCGTAGGCGTCGGCGCGTCACGGGTGCGTGATCTGTTCCGACAGGCGAAGGAGCAGGCGCCATCCATCATCTTTATCGACGAGATCGATGCCGTAGGCCGCTCCCGCAGCCACAATGCCTTTTACAATAATTCCAACGACGAGAGAGAAAGCACGCTTAACCAACTACTCACCGAAATGGATGGTTTCGGCACCGACACCGGGGTCATCGTGCTGGCCGCCACCAATAGAGGAGATATGCTCGACCCGGCGCTTTTGCGGCCCGGGCGTTTCGACCGGCATATCTACCTGGATCTGCCGGACCTGGTGGAGCGGGAGGACATTTTCCGGGTATATCTGAAACCGCTGATGCTGGCCGAACCAATCGATCCGCATCTTCTAGCCGCGCAGACGCCGGGTTTTTCGGGCGCCGATATTGCCAATATCTGCAACGAGGCCGCGCTTTTTGCCGCGCGGCGGAAGCGATCCGGTGTGGAAAAGAAGGATTTCTTCGACGCAATCGACCGCATTGTGGCCGGATTGGAAAAGAAGAGCCGGATCATCTCGCCGGCGGAGAAAAAGCTAATAGCCGCTCACGAGGCGGGCCATACCGTCGTGAGCTGGTTTCTGCCGTTGGTGGACCCCGTGATCAAGGTATCGGTGATCCCGCGTGGCCGCTCGCTGGGCGCCGCGTGGTATTTGCCGGAAGAAAGGCAGATACGTACTTCGCAGGCCTTCAGGCAGAATTTATCCGCTGCGCTTGGCGGCCGTGCCGCCGAAGAGCTTACGTTTGGCGAAATATCCTCGGGTGCGCTCGATGATCTAGAGAAGGTTACCAAGGAAGCTTACCGGATGGTAGCCTATT
Source organism: Puia sp. (assembly GCA_035550615.1). Lineage (GTDB taxonomy): Bacteria > Bacteroidota > Bacteroidia > Chitinophagales > Chitinophagaceae > Puia. Next base: position 3,601 of record DASZOW010000167.1, on the reverse strand, counting down.
ATGGGTTCGATAAAAAGATCGGCAATATCAGTTTTTATGATTCAGCAGGCGGCCAGGAAGCAGCTTTTCAGAAACCATATAGTGAAGCTACGGGAAGGCTTATCGATCAGGAGGTCCGCAACCTGGTAACGGAGGCGTATAGCCGGGCGTTGGGATTGCTGGCGGAGCATCGAGGGGAGCTGGATGCGTTGGCGGCGATGCTTTTGAAGAAGGAGGTTGTGTATAAAGAAGATCTCGATGCGCTGCTTGGACCACGAACGGCGCCAGGGAGTTTGTCAACGCGTCCCTGTCTTCCGGTAAAATAACCGCTTCGCCGTCTCGGCGGCCGCCATATACGCTATTACGATCACCGCTATCACTGCATACAATCGAGGCGGCAGGCGAACGAAGCCGAGGGTTTGCGCCAGTGGGGTCAGTGGTAGGAGTAGGGTGATGAGGATGATGGTAGTTGTGCTGAGCAGCAGATATTTCCCCGGCTTGTTGCGGTAGAAGGCGTGCGAGGTGCGCACGACGAGAACGATCAGCGCAGCGGAGATGACCGATTCAAGGAACCAGCCGGTGCGGAATTCCGCCTGGCCGGCTTTTAGCCAATACAGCAGGACGGCGAATGTGGCATAATCGAATACCGAGCTGATGATGCCGAATACGATCATGAACCGCCGGATAAAGGCCAGATCGATCCGGCGTGGCCGTTCCACCAGTGCGGCATCGACGTCATCGGTGGCGATCGTCATCTCGGGAATGTCGGTTAGCAGGTTGGTGAGCAGCACCTGTTTGGGTAGTAAGGGAAGAAAGGGCAGGAACAGCGAGGCGCCGGCCATGCTGAACATGTTGCCGAAATTTGCGCTTGTGGCCATAAAGATATATTTCAATGTATTGGCGAAGGTCTTCCTGCCTTCGCGGATGCCCTGTGCGAGAACGCCCAGGTCGTTTGTCAGCAGTACGATGTCTGCACCCGCTTTGGCTACGTCCACGGCGCCGTCGACCGAGATGCCGGCATCGGCGATGTGCAGCGCCGGTGCGTCGTTGATGCCGTCGCCCATATAGCCGACGACATGGCCTGCCCGTTTCAGCGCCAGCAGGATCTTCTCTTTCTGGTTGGGCTCGATGCCGGCAAAGACCTGGATGGACGGCGCCACCCGGCTCAACGCGTCGATGCTCATGTTCCTGACTTCTTCCCCAGAAAGCATCGAAGCCTCGTCGAGTCCCACCTGCCGGCCGATGTGGGCCGCTACCAGGGCGTTGTCACCCGTGATGATCTTGACGGCGATGCCCAGCGTCTTCAATTCCTGTAAGGTCGCGGCGATCCCTGGTTTTGGCGGATCGGTAAACAGTAAGAGGCCGGCGAAGATCATCTCCTGTTCGTCTTCGTTTCTCAGCTCGACGCGGTTTGCATCCATGGGTTTATAGGCTACGCCGAGCACACGGAGGCCTTGTTTGCTGTAGTCGGCGTAGAGGCTTTGCAGGCGGTCTGCGACGGTCGAGAGCTCTACGAGGCCGGAGGCGGGGGCCGTGGGGTCCGGGGAGGCGGGTTGGGTAGTGGCCGTGGGGCTGGGGGTGGCGGCGGTGATGGCCACGGTGGTAGAGGCATACCGGCAAACGCGAAGGACATTATCGAATGCGCCTTTGGTGATCAGGGTTAGCGAATCCGCTCGCATCGTCGCAGTGGACGAATCTGCCGGTGGCCGGGGGATCGCCTCGCCGGTAACCAGTACGCTCAACCGCTTGCGGATAAAATCATAGGGGATCTCGTCCAGTTTCCTGATGCCGGTGATATCGGGCTGGGCGACTTCGTGGATACATTGGTCAATGGGGTTATTAAACCCTTGTTCAAAGAGTGCATTCAGATAGGCCAGGCGGAAGACCTGGGCGTCATCCTGACCCTGCAGGTTCAGTGCCTTGTGGAGGACGATGCGGCCGGTGGTGATGGTGCCCGTCTTATCGGTGCAGAAAACGTCCATGCTTCCCAGGTTTTCGATGGCGGACAGGCGTTTTACGATCACGGAATGCCGTGCCATGATGGTCGCACCTTTGGCCAGGTTGATGCTGATGATCGCCGGCAGCAGCTGCGGCGTCAGGCCTACGGCAATAGCCAGCGAAAACAGAAAAGAATCCAGCACGGGTTTGTGGAGGGCTACGTTGACGCCGAAGATCACCATTACCAGCAGGAGGGTCACTTCGAGAAGCAGGTAGCCCAGCCGCCGGATGCCCCGCTCGAACTCCGTTTCCGGCTGGATTCGCCGGAGCCGTTTGGAGATGGCGCCGAATTCCGTCTGTGATCCGGTATGGACCACCAGCGCGCGAGCAGTTCCGCTGACGACATGGGTCCCCATGAACAGGACATTGGTCCGCTCGGACAAAGCGGCTTTCCCGGCGATAACGCCGCATTTTTTTTCCACGGGGAAGGTCTCGCCTGTCAGCGAGGCTTCGTTGGTGTACAGGTCTTTGGATTCGAGGAGACGGCAGTCGGCGGGAATGGTGTTGCCAGCGTTCAGCAGTACGATGTCACCCGGCACCAGGGCTTCCGGGGGCAACTGTATCTCTTTGCCGTCGCGCAATACCGTGACCCTGACCTGTACGAGCCCGAGCAAATGCCTGAGGGCGCCGGCCGCGCCTTTCTCCTGGTAAAAACCCAATAGGGCGCTTGCCAGGGTGATGACAAGGATAATAAAGGCGTCTGTCCGCTCACCCAGGAAGAAGGAAAGCAAGGCAGACGCGATCAGCAATAAAGTGATGGGGCTTTTGAATTGCGAGAGGAAAAGCCGCAGGTTATTTTTTCCGGGTCCGGCGGGTAATTGGTCTGAATTTGCGGATGCCCGCCGTTCCCCGGCCTCTTCCCGTGTAAGGCCACCCGCACCGGAGGCCAGCGATCCGAGCAATTCCCCGGTGCTACAGTTCCAATACGGCGCGGACATGGAGGATCGGGATTAAGGGTGAGCGATGAAAACCGGCAGCTTGTGTTCGTGGATGACCTGCTCCGCAAAGCTGCGTTTGGCCAGATAAGAGATAGCGCTCCGGCCGTAGGAACCGGCGACCAGCAGTACATTCTTGTGTTCTCCTATCCAGGTGGGGAAATAATGAGAAGCCTGGAAATGGAGTTTGCTGAAACCCATGGCGTCGAAATGCAGTTTTGTGTAATGCCGCAGGCGTTCTAGGTCGGGGATGCCGTCCGACGCCTCGTCCCTGACATAGACCATTTCGGTAGGCAGGTTTGTGAACTTCGGGAAAAGATAGCCAAATTGCTTGATGGCAAAAAGACTGTCTTTGCTTCCATCGTATGCCATGAAGACATGATCGCATTGTTTGAAATTTTCCGGGATCACCATTACCGGGCATTCGGCGGCGTGAAGCACTTCATGCAGGTAGGCATTGGGCTGCCGGCTGTCGATGTCCGAGTAGAAGAGTTCCCCGCTCAGCAGTACCAGGTCGGCAAAGCGGCTTTCCCTGATGAGGATGTCTTTGTCCCATTGGTCGTCATGTGCATGGAGGCGATACCGGATATAATGTTTTTCACATTGACGGGCCAGCCGGGTTTTGTTGGCGGCCACGGCTTCGTGTTCTGCAGCCTTGATCCGATCGTAGGGCGCCTGGATCGGAATGT
>DASZOW010000166.1:0-5076 GCA_035550615.1 Puia sp. | reverse complement strand
GTCCATTGACCCAGACCTCGCTGTTCCTATAAATACCGTCGAAATCGATATAGATCCTGTCCCCCGCCGGCCGCCGGAACACCTTGCGATACCAGCCGATGCCCGCAGGCAATCCCGCCTCGCCCTGACCCGTGGGATTATGGGGATCGAACTTGCCTTCGATGCTCCAATCATGCGGTAGATCCAGCGTCCGCCAGACCGCATGGCTCGTATCCTCGCCCAGATGGAATTGCCAACCGGCATCGAAATTCACCCGGCTGTTCTTCACGGCCGCCTCCCCGGGAAAATTCAATGAACTTCTTCCCTTATTCGTCGACGTCGCCAACGCAATGCCCCTATTCCCTTTCTTATCCACGGCACAGTAATAGTGATACACCGTCCCCTTATAATTCACCACACAGGACTTGTGTGCAAACACTTCGTCATACGGCTCGGAGGATTCGATAAGATCCGGCCCCGTCCAGTCCGTCCAATGCACCAGGTCATAAGAACAGGCGAAACGGTTAAAGGCGCCATGCGTCCCATGCCAGAAAGCGCCGAAATAGAACATGACATAGAGATCGCCGATCTTTTGGATATACGGATCACCCGTAATGCCGGTAAGATGATCCAGCACCGGGTCGTGGCCATAGCGGGACCAATGGATCATATCGTCGGAATAGGCCATCCCGATCCTCTCGGCCCCACGCCGTTTGTCGAGACTGTCGCCATTAGCGTTGTAATATAACAGGAATGGATGACCGGTAATCCGCCGCTTGTCCCAGATGAGGTTGGTCTTATACATGGTGTGATCGTCCCACCAGCTCACATGGCTATCCTTCGGCGACAAAATAGGATGATCCAGCCGCTGCCACTCGTGCGCAATGCCGGGGTCTTTATCGGTAAACGCCATGCCCTCGGACAACACACCCGCTTCATAGCCGCGCGTATTGCCGCCGAAATACGACATCCAGTATTTTCCCTTGTATTTTTGCAATTGATAGCTGCCGCCCCAGGTCAGATCCGCCAGCCCGACATATCCGGCCTTTTGATTGGCGTCCCACCGGTCCTTGTCGACGCCGGTCGTATCGCTAAACGACAGTATCCGCCCCAGTGTCTTCCAGTGCAGCAGATCTGCGCTTTTCGCCAGCCAGGTCTCATACCCACGGCCGTCGAAGATGATATAGGACATATACCAGCTTTCTCCCTTGCGGAAGATCGTCGGGCAATCCAGTTTCTTGCTTTTATCCGGCAATGTCTTGATCAACCCATATTTGTATGGCGTCTTCACCTTCTCATAAACGGCTTCCATCTTCTTCTCTGAGACCGCATTTCCGGTAACGCTCCGGAAATTATAGTTACCCGAGCCGATCTCGAAAACGGCCCAGCCGCTGTCATGCCGCACGAGGTGCACATCCGGCCGCAACGCTATCCGTTTCCAGCCTTCGGTGATCACCGCCCCCGCAGACACGGGCAGATATACCGTGGCCGTTGTATTGGCGGGGATCGACACTTCGAGATCGAAGATGCTGCCCGACCGCTTCCAATGTGAAGAGATCAGACCATAGGGCGAATGATAATCGGCCTGCACCCATTGTATATCGCCTACTGGCTCGGGCCTGATCGTGCTGTGAATAGGGGCATCGCCGCGTGTCCCGCTGTCGTCAGGGCTGACAATACCAGCCAATCCCGCATAAAACCACTCCATGATATGCCCCAGCATCAAATGGTCATTGCTCACGGACGGATAAGCCTGCCAGGACTCGGTAAGCGCAGTCGCCCCCTTGGCAAGCTGATAACCATACCCCGGCACATCGGTACGGCTGTTCATATCATAGATCAGATCGGGACGTCCGCCCAGATCCAGCGTCTTGAGGAGATAGCGAAACCCGATATCTCCTGCTGTAAGGCTGTTGTTGCGCCGCCTGAGATCCCGGACGATATTCGCCATCACGGTATCGCGATAACGCTTAGGCACGATACCTGTAAAAAGCGCCATTGCATTCGCTGCCTGGCTACCGCTTGCCACCTGCCCCGTCGCAGGATCGAAGAATTTTTTATTAAATGCCTCGCCGACACGCTCCGCCTCCCGGCTGTATTCCTCGCCGTTCTCTCCCAGCAAACGGGCCACCTTGGTCATGATGCCGAGATCATAGTAGTAAATAGTGCTGGCCGTTACTCCCTTCGGCGTCAGCTGCGAAACACCTGGCCGCGCCGGACCAATATCGTACCAGTCGCCAAGCCCCTCATACAGGAGATGATCCTGCGCCCGCTCACCGAGATAGTGGATATATTTCTTCATCATCGGCCACGCTTCGGCCAGCATGGTCTTGTCGCCATACCACTGATACAGATACCAGGGTACCAGGATGCTGCTGCTGCCCCATTCCGGTGAATCTCGAAAGGGCTCGCCAAATACCGTGAACTCCGGCGCGATCTCCGGGATCAACCCGTCCGCCGTCTGGGCATCCTCCATATCGCCGATGATCTTGCGGTACAAAGACGCAATATCGTAAGTGTATCGCATGGAATTGCCCATAAGATGCGCCTCTTCCAGCCAGCCGAGCTTCTCGCGGTGCGGACAATCGGTGAAGACACTCGCCAGGTTACTCTGGATAGCCCAATCGATCAACGTATCGATCCGCCGGAAAAGCAGGTTGCTGCACGTGAAGTTTCCAACCTTCTCCATGGCATTCCGGGTATGCAGCCCCAGCAGCCCCGTCACCACGGGCAGATGATCAGGATTGGGCTCGCCTTCGGGCACCGCGCCTTCCACTTGCAGATAACGAAATCCATAATAGGTGAACCGCGGCTGCCAGCTCTCCGTGCCTTCTCCTTTTAATGTATATTCCCAATAATAGGGCTTGCCCGTCGCCTTTTGATTGGCGGTGCTGTCTTTCCCCAGCAGCTCCGCAGGTACTATCCGGACTATCGCTCCCCTGGAACCCGTGACGCTGATCCGCGCAATGCCCGACGAATTCTGTCCGAGATCGTAGACCCAACCGGTAGCGCCACCCGCTGTCCCTGGCCCCCGCCCGGCGGCCAACCGGACGTGAAATATCTTGCGAGCCGAAAAATTCTCGAAAACCTTCAGCGGCTCCTCGCCCTGCGCCTCCAGCACAGCCGGCCCGCGAACGGCAACCGCCGCCCGCCATCCCCGGTCGTCAAAATGGGGACTGTCCCATCCCGCCTGCTCCCGCCGCGCATCATAATCCTCCCCGCCATAAATGCTCGAGAAAACAATAGGACCCGGCGCCGTCTTCCAACTGCCATCGGTAACGATATCCTCCCTGCTGCCATCGCGATATTCCAGCACGATCCGCGCGATCAGCTTCGGATAGCCATATGCCGTAAGCAGCTTGTGATACCGTTCCCTCGGGATATAATAAAATCCATTGCCCAGCATCACCCCAACGGCATTGACGCCTTCCCTCAGTTGAGACGTAAGATCGAGCGCCACATAAAGCGCCTTCTTGTCGTATCTGACCCAACCCGGATCGAGGAAATGATCCCCGGTCTTACTGCCATTGACGCTCAGCTCGAAATGTCCGAGTCCGCTGATAAAAGCGGTGGCGCGTAACACGGGCTTGTCGATCGTGAACTCACGCCGGAATAGCGGCAACGTATCTCTAAAGGGACCTCTCTTCCTGACGCCCTTCACAGCCGGTGCAGGTAACAATAAACTTGAATCAGGCAACGCTTCATAGCCGATCCACTCCGCCTTTTTCCAATCTGCCTCACTGAACAACCCGGTCCCAAACGAAGCGATCGCACTCCAATGCGAGCTGTCATTGCGATGCTCGTCCCAGACCATGACTCTCCAATAATAGGTATGCCCCGGCGTTAACGCCGGTCCCGCATATGCAACACCTATAGATACATTGGACGTCTGTTTACGTGAATCCCAAACGATCCCCTGGTACCGCCGAAGGCTAACGGTATCTTCGGAAACCAAAATGCGAAAGGCCGACTGCACTACACCCCGATGGGAAGAATGCAGCTCCCAGCTCAGCCGCGGTGTCGCCGTTCCTATGCCAAGCGGGTTCGTACGGTATTCGCAACGCAGATCGATCAGCTTGATCTCCTGCGAGAACGCCGTCTGGGCCCATAACACCAATGCGATTATGAAAAACCTCTTCATGGTAGACCTTTTTATTGTACCTGCAGCTCGCCGCCGCGGAAAGCGGGATCGATTTCAGCAGCCGCTGGTTTGGCGATGGAAAGAACCTTACGACCATCCGGACCAGCGATTTCGTCGTGCCGGACCTCAACGCCCTGCTCTACCATCTCGAGTGGGCGATCTCCAAAGCCCTGCTGATGAACAAGGACAGCAGCTACCGGGATTACCGGCGCAAAGCCAGCCACCGTGCAGAGCTCATCGACAAATATTGCTGGAACAAAAGCCTGAATTTTTATACCGACTATAATTTCAAAACGCAAAAGCAAAGCAGGATCATCAATCCCGGCGGAATGTACCCCTTCTGTTTTATCAATGAACATCCCGACTATATGAGCTTCCTCGGCAGTAAGGTCGCCGATGTCATCCGGGCCAAACTATTAAAACCGGGCGGCGTCGTCACCACCGAATTCGATACCGGCCAGCAATGGGATGCGCCGAATGGCTGGGCGCCGCTGGAATGGATGACCATCTGGGGACTGGACCGGTGCGGCCAAAAGGACCTTGCCGCGGACATAGCGGCGCGCTGGGTGCGGCTCAACGAGAAAGTGTATAAGGCCACGGGAAAACTAATGGAGAAATACAATGTCGTCGACATCGACAAGGATGCGGGCGGCGGTGAATATCCGGGGCAGGACGGATTTGGCTGGACCAACGGGGTTTTGTTAAAGCTGATCGACAAATACGATCTGCCCAAAAATTAAGGGGCCGCAAAACCAGTGTGAAGCCCGTACCTTTGCGCAAAATTTACGTGATGCGCAAGCTGCTGATAGCCCTTTTTTCCCTGGTCGTCCTTTTTTCCGCCTGCTCCTCCAATAATGTCAAGGAAGACGACAGCCTGCAACATTTTTTCGATTCGGCGGGCGTCAAAGGCTGTTTTGCATTGTATGACAACGGCCAGGGAAGCTTTACGATCTATA
>DASZOW010000165.1:0-2039 GCA_035550615.1 Puia sp. | reverse complement strand
TGCCGATTCCACCAGGTATTTCTCCTCCACGGCGGGATAGACGGCATCGAGTACCGAGCCGGAATTGCCGAGCTGTTGCCAAAGCTCTTCGGCTATATGGGGCGCGTAGGGGGTGAGGATGACGACCAGCTTCTCGAGTATCTCCTTTTTATGGGATTTGAGATCGGTGAGATCATTGACCCCGATCATCAGCGCGCTGACACCCGTATTGAACGAGAAACGCTCGGTGGCTTCTTCTACCTTTTTTATAGTCCGGTAGATGGTCTTCCATTCCTGTTCGGTAGGTTTTTCGGTTTTCCAGATCTTCCCTTTGGTCTCGTCGAAGAAAAGACGCCAGAGCTTCCGGAGAAAACGGTGCACGCCTTCGATCCCTTTGGTATCCCAGGGCTTGCTTTGTTCCACCGGCCCGAGGAACATCTCGTACATGCGATAGGTATCGGCGCCGTATTTGTTCACCAGATCGGTGGGGTTCACCGTGTTGTACAGCCTTTTGCTCATCTTTTCGACCTCTGCGCCGCAGATATATTTTCCATCTTCCAGGATGAACCCGGCATTGGCATATTCCGGCCGCCATTTTTTAAAGGCTTCGAGATCGAGCTCTACGCCGTCGACGATATTGACATCCACGTGCAGCGGTGTGATGTTCAAAGATCCCAGGTCGATAGCCGGATTATCGAAGATCGTACGTACGGCTGCCGTGATGAGATCGTGTCCTTCGGGGGTACCGGCCATAGCCGCGATGCCGGCGGAGAGAAAGACGGGGGATTTCGATTCCCACTTGGATTCGAGGCGATAGACAAAGCGGCTGCTCCCCTGGATCATGCCCTGGTTGATCAGGCGTTTGTAGGGTTCGTCGTGACCGATATACCCGCGGTCATAGAGGAATTTCGTCCACATGCGGCTGTAGAGCAGGTGGCCGACGGCATGCTCAGCGCCGCCGATATAGAGGTCTACCTGTCCCCAGTAATCCGAGGCGGCGCGGCTACAGAACGTCTCGTCGTTATGCGGGTCCATATACCGCAGGAAATACCAGCTGCTGCCGGCATAGCCGGGCATGGTATTGGTCTCGAGACGCCGGGCGGTCCAGGCGGGGATATTCGCCAGGGGCCCTTCGCCTTCGGGACCCGGACCATATTTATCGATATGCGGCAGCTCGAGAGGCAGACTGTCTTCGGATAACGGCGTGGCCATGCCATCCGACCACTCGATCGGAAAGGGCTCGCCCCAATAGCGCTGGCGGCTAAAGGCCGCGTCGCGCATCCGGTAGTTGACCTTACGGGTCCCGATCCCCTTGTCTTCAAGGTGATGGATGGCGATGAGGATGGCGTCCTTCATCACGAGACCATCGAGGAAGCCGCTATTCTGCAGGACCGCGTCCTTGGTAGGATTCGCCTCCTCGCCGTTGTAGTGTTCGCCGATAATATTGGTGATGGGCAGATCGAAAAACCGGGCAAATTTGAAATCGCGTTCGTCGCCGCAGGGCACCGCCATGATGGCGCCGGTGCCGTATCCTGCGAGGACATATTCCGAGGTCCAGATAGGAATATGCAGTCCGCTGAATGGATGAAGCGCATAGGCGCCGGTGAAGCAGCCGGTGATCTTCTTCTCCGCCATGCGTTCGCGTTCGCTGCGGCTTTTGACATAAGTAAGGTAGTCGTCGACCGCCTTTTTCTGTTCCGGGCTGACGATGGTCTCGAGCAATGCGTGTTCCGGGGCGATGACCATGAAGTCGACGCCAAAGAGGGTATCCGGGCGGGTGGTATAGACGCGCAGCTTTTCTCCGGCAGGCCGGCCGACGATGTCGAAGTCGATCTCGGCGCCAAAGCTTTTGCCGATCCAATTAGTTTGCATCTCCTTCATCGCGTCGCTGAAGTCCACCGTTTCCAGGCCTTCGAGCAGGCGGTCGGCGTAATCGGTGATGCGCAGATACCATTGCCGCAGCTTCTTTTTGACCACGGGGTGGCCGCCGCGTTCGCTGACGCCGTTGATGACCTCATCGTTGGCGAGGACGGTGCCCAGCGCCTCACACCAGTTGACCT
>DASZOW010000164.1:0-4858 GCA_035550615.1 Puia sp. | reverse complement strand
AGATCATGTTTCTTCAAGCAGGGGTGTCGCGCATGGCGGCGCCCTTTTTTTGTTATTGCGGCCGGGTGTGGTACATTTTGCGCAGGGGGCTGTTGCCGGGGCAGGAAGAAAATTGCGACGGCTGTATTACTTTTGCGGCATGGTTATGAAGGCTGACAAGCAATTATCCCCCGCCAGGATACGCATCATGGTCGCGATCTTCTTCTTTGTCTCCGGTTTCGGTTTCAGCACCTGGGCTTCCCGCATCCCTACCATCCAACAACAGCTGCATCTCAACATGGCGCAATTGGGCGCGGTGCTGTTTGCGTTGCCTATCGGGCTGATGGTCACCCTGCCGGTGACGAGTGCGCTGCTCAGCCGTAAGGACAGCCGGAAGATCATGATGTTTGGCGCCATCGCGTTCAATGTGATGTTGTGCGGGCTCGGTTTTGCGACGCATACCTGGCAACTGGTGATCCTGCTCGTCTGTTTTGGCTCATCCCGCAATCTGCTCAATATTCCCGTGAATGCCCAGAGTATCGGGGTACAGGCGTTGTATGACCGGTCCATCATAGCGCGGTTCCATGCCGTTTGGAGTCTTGCGGGGTTTGGGGGCGCCGCGGTGGGATCATTTGCGGTGTCGCTGGGCCTCTCGCCGGGCTGGCATTTTATGTTCGTGGGTTTCGTGCTCACGGGATTGTGTCTATATGCCTATCCCGGCACGCTTCCCCAGCAACCTAAGCCCCGGGAGCGGCGGCCGTGGTTTGCGCTTCCGGACAAGACGCTGGTCAAGTATGGGCTGATCGCTTTTTCGTCGATGGCCTGCGAGGGAACGATGTTCGATTGGAGCGGCATCTATTTCCGGAAGGCCGTTCATACCGACGGGAAGGTCGCGACACTGGGATTTGTAGCCTATATGACGGCGATGACGCTGGGGCGGCTTACCGGCGACCGGTTCGCCAACCGTTTTGGCATCCGGACGATGCTGACCTATAGCGGGCTGCTGATCGGTTCGGGGCTGGCTATGGCGACGCTGCTGCCCTGGCCGCTGACGGCGGGTCTGGGTTTCATCCTTACCGGGTTCGGCGTATCGTGTGTGGTGCCGATGGTCTTCAGTATGGCGGGCCGTTCCGTGGGGATGACCAGCGGATCGGCTATTGCGAGCGTGTCGACGGTGGCTTACCTGGGGTTCCTGATGGTGCCGCCGCTGGTAGGTTCGGTAGCGCAGATGGCCGGTATACGGGGCGCTTTTGCGATGATGGCGGGTTTCGGCGTACTGATCACCATCCTGGTACGGCTGACCCTCGGAAATGAGAAACCGCTTGGCGGGACCGAGGAGTCGTTGCTCGAGGCGGATCAGCTCGAGTTATAGATTTCATCTATGAGTTTATAGAAAATTGCGATAGAATTCTATCGGCGTCCTTCTATACCTTTGCAGTGCAAAACCGCCGGGGCGGTTACCGGCCCTTCCTGGGCCGGGCATGCGAAAATGCGATTGTCCTGCCTGTGTCGATAAACGGACTTGTGGAGTCCGTGTATTTTTCCTCGTAAAAAATAAACAAAGAATATGTCCAACAGAGTTTTGTCCATTGGAGAGAAATTCCCTGCGTTCAAAAAGAAGGCGGCGATATCTATCGAGAAAGGAAAAGAGTTTACCGAGATCACGCACGAGTATGGTTCGGCGGAAGGCAAGTGGACGGTGATGTTCTGGTGGCCGAAGGATTTTACGTTCGTCTGCCCTACGGAGATCGCCGAGTTCAACAAGAAGAACAGCGAGTTCTCCGATCGTGATACGGTCGTGATCGGCGCTTCTACGGATTCCGAGTTCGTGCATGCGGCCTGGAGAAGGGATCACAGCGATCTGCGTGATCTGAAGTTCCCGATGCTGGCCGATACGTCCAAATCGCTGGCTGAAGAGCTGGGTATCCTGGATAACGACGAGAAGATCGCTTATCGCGCCACCTTTATCATCGACCCGCAGGGGATAGTGCGCTGGGTAAGCGTATATGATCTGAATGTGGGCCGGAGCGTGCAGGAGGTATTGCGGGTGCTGGATGCGTTGCAGACCGACGAGCTTTGTCCGTGCAACTGGAAGAAAGGCGATACGACGCTCACGAGGCAGCTGGCGCTGAATTAAAAAAGCAGGCCGCTCCTGGAAAGGGGCGGCCTCATTGGTAAAACAAAAATAAACAATCGCTAACAACATAATGTCCTCCACTATTACGATACAGAATGAAACTTTTCAAAACCTGCTCAGCGAACTACAACTGGCGGGATATGAGCCTTCCGCCAATGTCCTGGCCCTGGTAGCGGCTGAGTCCCGGTTTATCAAGGATCTGAAGATCAATGTCGGCAATGTGCTGAACAACAGCCAGCATCTGAGCCGGAAGGAGGCCTTGCTGCTGGCCCTGGCGGTCGCCGTCAATGAGCGATTCGGGCTGTTGCAGGAGTCATTTACTGCGCTGGCCCGCGAAGCCGGCGCCATGGATGTCGAGATCGGCGAGATCGTGGCTTGTGCCTCGTTGATGAATACGAACAATATCTACTATCGTTTCCGGCATTTCATCAAGAAGGAATTTTATGAGAACCAGCCTGCCGGCATCAAGATGAGCATCATGGCCAATCCGGTGCTGGGCAAGGAGTTCTTCGAGCTCGTGAGCCTGGTGATCTCTTCCATCAATGGCTGCGAAATGTGCGTCTCGTCGCATGAGCGGTCGGTCTTGCAGCATGGCAGTACGGAGTCGCGGGTGCTGGAAGCTATAAAGCTTGGCGCGGTCATCAAGGGCCTGATCACGGTGCTGGCCTAGGGGCTGAGACGCGGTTGCGCGGGTATGGCGCGGTTGCACGGGTATGGCGAGGCTGCACAGATATGGCGAGGCTGCGCGGGTACTGCGAGGCGCCGTCGCCGGGTCTAACCGGTTGCCAGCTGTTTCCCTTCGCATAGCCGGACGTGTACGGGGTTGCCGAACAACTCGCTAAAGGTATTCAGGGTAAGATTGGTGGACTGCGGCTTGTTCTGCGTGCCCGGTTTTCTTTTCACCAGGAATACCGCGTTCCCCGTGTCCTTCCCAAAGGGCAGCAAACGCCCTTTTCCTTCCTCCTGGATCGTAAATAGCGGGCACAGGATGTCATGATTGGCGAGCAGGAGGATGCGGAAGGTGAGGCTTTGTATCCTGTCCCCGGGTTTACACCGGACCGTTCTATCCGGGTATTTCGCCGTATATAGCTCGAGGACCTGGACAACGGCGTGCAGCAGGGCATCGATGTCCTTTTGCGTGGGCATCGTCGGAAAGGTTTCGTCATATAGATATCCGCGTTCGATGGTCAGGTCATAGACATTGGTCTTATGACATACAAAAGACAGTTCTATAACGAGCGCGCCCGGCATGCCCGAGAACCAGAACTTGCTGAAATCGGACTGGGCCTGCAAACAGATGCATGTTTGAATAGACATAAGAAAACAGTTTTGATTGGAACGGCGGCCGTGGATCCCTTGCGGGCAGCCGCCGTTTTTTTTAGATTAGAGTAGTACCTTTTTGCGTGGACGAGCCGGTTCTTCTACCGTCTCGCTGATCTCGTCGTCGTCCGTCTTGTCGAATTCGAGGAATGCGGTGACCGGTACGTTCGGATTCCGCTGGCGGTGGGCACTCGTTGCTTCACCGATATTGCAGACCAGCTGTTTTTCCGGGTTGACATAGATCATGTTATTCTGCCAACTGCCATTGGCATGCTGGAAGGTTACCAGGTGAAGATTCCCGCGGCGAAGCGAGCTGCAGATCCGTTCCTTCTGTTCCGGCGAACCGAGTTCCCGGATCGGGTACGCTTCGAGGGCCTTTTCCACATCGAAATTCCCTTTGTAGTACCGCAGATAAGGATTCCCGTTGGATGCCCTGACCTTGAATTCCAGATGCAGCCACCACTCGTGCGTCTCGTTGTTCTGATCGAGAACCTTCCGCTGTACATATCTGCCCTGCAGGAGATTAAAGGCCTGTTTAAAGGTGATGCCTTTTCTATTCTTTTCGATCCGGACGGTCATCTTTCGATCGTCTACTGACCGGTCCAGATAGTGCAGGACGGCATCGTACTTGTTGAAATAGTACCGGTCGGCGTAGTCGCCTTTGCCCTGGTTGAAGAAAAGCGTCGCTTCGATGGTCGTATCGCCGTCGAAGCTAACCTCTGTATGGAGGGTAAATGCTTCCGGTTCCTGGCTGAGCTGTTCGTCCAGCGCATAATTGAGCGGCGTATTTATGCCGAATCCCAGGTATTTGAGCGTGTCATGGAGAAAATTCACATTTTCGGTGTTCATACAATTACAGTTTAATGATGATAAATAAAATCTTTTCAGACGGATCGCGCCCGTTCCAGCGTCCAGTTGGTCGTCTGCACCTCCAGGCTGCGCCCGCCGTTCTTCTCCTGGATGTGGATCAGCAACTGCCGGCCGGGTGGAAGGGTGAAACGCGGGAGCACGAAGATGCTTGTCACACGGCTGTGTCCGGGAACCGTGGACGTACTGTCGTACACATAGACCGGTGTGAGCAGTCGTACTTCGGCCAGGGACTGTTTTCCGCGGCCTGTTGCCGTCACCAGGAACCGGACGCTGTCGACGTCGTAGTCCAGCGGTGAGCGGTTGTTTAGCTGTAGCCGGAAGAAAAGTGCGGGGCCGTGTGCATAGATGCCTTTGATCAACAGTTTCATGCGGCCGTTGCGGGCTTTGAGAAAATAGATGCGCTGGATATCGCCGGCGATCTTTGCGCAGCAACGTTTCAGGTCGGTCTGACCGATCAAACCCGGCTTGCCGCCGGGCGCATGCGCCGGGACGGTAGATGTGGAGTTATCAGATGATCTGATGAATACAGAGAATAAATGATCCAGCGCTTTA
>DASZOW010000163.1:0-4672 GCA_035550615.1 Puia sp. | reverse complement strand
CTCGGTGACAACGTCTTTTCCCTCGATGGAATGTGCGGCGTAGGTCTGTATGGCTTCCTCGGCAACGCGGTCGGGAACTACCTCCCTGTCCTTTTGCGGCAGCCTGCGCATCGTCTTCAGCCATTCGGTAAAGCTCTTCAGTTGTTTGCCCAGCGTGTCCGACGGGTGGTCTTCCAACGTCAGCTTGATGCCCTGCGAGGCGAAATAGTCGATAGTATGGTACGGTTCGAACAGCAGGTCCTGGGCCGGCGCCGGCGTTGCCGCAGCGACAGGCTCGGTCGGGACAGGCGTTATTCCGGCGACAGGCTCGGTCGGGACAGGCGTTATTCCGGCGGCAGGTTCGGCCAGGGCAGGGGAGGGTTCCGCTGCTACCACCGGTGACTCGGCCGTGGCTATCGGTTCATCAAGTACGTACGGCGCTTCTTCATCCCGGATCGGCTCTTCCGGCGCGCGGCCCGGCTCTTCCGCCGCCTCTGTCTGCAAAGCACCCCTCGCGGTTTCAGGCGCTCCCTCTCCGGCGACCGCGGTCTCCGCGGTGAACGTTTCTTCGGGGCCGGCGGTAATATCTTCATTGATCCGCTGCAGCGATTCGCGTAATTCCTTTGCTTCTTCGATGCTGCGCAGCAGGCGATCGGCGGCACTGACATCGGGAGTATCTCCCTCGCTATCCGTCAGGGCCTCAGCCATATCATCGCCATACGCTCCCTCCGCCATCGTCATCACATTCTCTACCGGCTGCTCCTCAGCGGGCGGCATCTCAACTGACGTCTGCTCCGCTGCGAGCGGCGTCTCGGGTGGCGTCTGCTCCTCTGCGGGTGGCATCTGGGCTACAGCCTGCATTTCCGCCGGCGTCTGCTCCTCCTGCACGGCTGGCATCTCGGGTGGCGTCTGCTCCTCCACGGCCGGCGTCCCGGTCCACGTAGCCGCTTCATACACGGCCAGCGTCTCGGGCGGCGCCTGTATCTCCTCAGGCACCGGCAAAGGCTGCTGAACAAGGGACTCCGCCACCCCACGCGGTTCCCCATTCTCCAGCAACCACTGCAACCAAAGCGGATTGGAGAAATACAGACAGGTCCGCTGCGTCTCGCTCTGGAAGCTATCGGCCCCCTCCGCCTGCAGCTTGCGCGAAAGCAGATAATGCCCGATACCGAAAGACGGATATGTCTCCACAAAGGATTCCAGGCGTTCCCGGCTGACGTCCTCCAGGCTGGCGACCTGGAAGAGATGTTGGATGATGGGCTGAGTGGCTTGATGCATATATGGCGTCGTTTCTACCAGTTCGAGAAAAGCTTGTTGAATATTTCGTCGGTCATGTTGCTCACCACCGTCGGCATCAGCTGCGACTCGGCATCGGTGACGCTGATCGTCGCGGAGAAATCGAAATTCCTGCTCACATCGGCCTCGAAATCTGCCGGCGGCACCTTTTTCCCCGTGGGGTCCAGGTGGTTCTTGAAGACGATATGCACGGTCACGGTCAGCCGGTTGCTGGCGGCCTGCTGGTTGGCGACACCTGAAGTCGTATAACTATATCCGGATACCCAGCCGCTGACCTCCCAGTCGGCATCCGAGGTCTGGACCTGCGAAAGCCGCGAAGCCTGGTTGTTGATCTTTTGCCGCAAAGCGTCATTCAACTGCGGTGCCAGCTGCGGATTCACCAACGGCGCCCGGTTTTCGATATAGGAGATGTGAATGCTCTTGACCTCCGGCGGGATCGACGTATCCTTGAACGAATATATCTTACAGGAAGAAAGCCCGGCAGCAAAAACGGCCATCAGCACCAGCCCCGTCATCTTACGCTTATTCATTAATGTCGTACTCCTTTAATTTTCGATACAATGTTCTTTCGCTGATACCCAGATCGGAAGCGGCATCCTTTCGTTTGCCTTTGTGCTTTTTAAGCGCTTTCACGATCAGCTCCTTCTCCTTATCCATGATGTTGAGCGATTCCTCCACCTCTTCGTGCTGATGGATATCGTCATGTCCGTTGACGTTGTTGTGAATGACCATCGGCTGTCCACCCGTCAGCGCCGGAGCGGGAAACAGCTGCTCCGCCTGTTTTAATTCCTTGAGGTCGTTGAAAAAGCTCGGATGGCTTTGCGAGGCCAAAGCCGGATTCTGAACGATCTCCAAAAACATCTTCTTCAGCTCGGTGACGTCCTTTTTCATATCGAAAAAGAGCTTGTACAGGATCTCCCGCTCGTTGTTGAACTCGTGTGCGCCGTTGCCGGAACCCATCCCGTTGGAAGGCATCACCATCGGCAGCCGCGTACCCGTAGTCTCGGGGATAAAACGTCTCAACGCTACGGCGGTGATATGCTTTTCCTCCGATAGAACGGAGACCTGCTCTGCAATATTTTTCAATTCTCTGACATTACCCGGCCAGGAGTAATTAATTAACAGATTTTTCGCGTCTTCTTCAAGCTGTACCGGCGCCGTCTTATACCGTTCGGCAAAGTCTACGGCGAACTTACGGAATAGCAGGGGAATATCCTCCTTCCTGTCCCGCAAGGCGGGCACCCGGATCGGCACCGTGCTCAGCCGGTAATAAAGATCCTCCCGGAACTTGTTCTTTTCCGTGAGCTCGAGCAGATTCTTATTCGTAGCCGCAATGACCCGGACATCCGTTTTCTGGACTTTCGACGATCCCACGCGGATGAACTCACCGGCCTCCAATACCCGCAGCAGCCGCGCCTGCGTACCCAACGGCATCTCGCCGATCTCATCCAGGAAAATGGTCCCGCCGTTGACCGTTTCAAAATAGCCTTTCCGCGAGTCCACGGCTCCGGTAAAAGACCCTTTCTCGTGCCCAAACAGCTCCGAATCGATAGTCCCTTCCGGGATCGCCCCGCAGTTGACGGCGATAAACGGATTATGCTTGCGTCCCGATAATGCATGGATGATCATGGAAAAGGCTTCTTTCCCGACACCGCTCTCCCCATCTATCAGCACCGTCAGATCGGTGACCGCCACCTGCGCGGCCACCTGCAATGCAAAGTTCAGGCCCGGCGAATTGCCGATGATCCCGAACCGGTTTTTAATTGATTGAATTTCCATAAAGTCCTCATGTTTTATTCCGCCGACCGGCCGATCAGGGTCGCCCCCGTACAATCGGTTATGCTCACCCTAACATAGTCGCCCTTGCGGTACGATCCTGTTTTGGGGAATACGACCACCTTGTTTTGGCTGTTCCTGCCCCGCCAGTCGGCATCACTTTTCTTTGAATCTCCTTCGATCAGGACGGTAAAGGTCTTGCCCACGTCCTGCTTGTTCTTTTCCTGCGAAAGCCGGTTCTGCAATTTGACGATCTCATCGAGTCGCCGTTTCTTGACGTCCTCAGGCACATCATCGGTATACCGGCGCGCCGCCAGCGTTCCGGGCCGTTCGCTATAAAAGAACATATAGCTCATATCGTACCGCGCATATTCCATCAGGCTGAGCGTATCCTGGTGGTCGGCCTCCGTCTCCGTACAAAAACCGGCTATGACATCCGTGCTCAAACCACAGTCCGGCAGGATATGCAGGATGCGGTCGACCCTGGCCATATACCACTCCCGCGTATAGGTCCGGTTCATCAATTGCAAGATCCGGGTACTGCCGCTTTGTACCGGCAGATGGATGTATTTACAGATATTATCATACCGCGCCATGGTATGCAGGACCTCGTCGGTGATATCTTTCGGATGGCTGGTGGAAAAACGGACCCGCAACAGGGGATCGATCTGTGCAACCAACTCCAGCAGCTGGCCAAAGGTCACCACTTTATCATTGGCTTCATCGAACCAATAATAGCTGTCCACATTCTGACCCAGCAGGGTAACCTCCCGGAAGCCTTTTTCAAAAAGCTCCACGCATTCCTGCACGATGGACCGGGCATCACGGCTACGCTCCCGGCCACGGGTAAACGGCACGACACAAAACGCACACATATTATTACATCCCCGCATAATGCTGACAAAAGCCGTGACGCCGTTGCTATCCAGTCTTACCGGGGAAATATCCGCGTACGTCTCTTCCCGGCTCAGCAGGACATTGACGGCTTTCTGACCGCCTTCGGCCTCGCCGATCAGACCCGGCAGCGTCCGGTACGCATCGGGACCCACCACCAGGTCTACCAGCTTCTCCTCCTCCAGGAACTTTCCCTTTAGTCTTTCCGCCATACAGCCGAGCACCCCGATGAGCATACCCGGCCGGCTTTCCTTGACCTGCCGGAAAAGCTGCAGCCTGTTCCGTACCGTCTGTTCGGCTTTTTCCCGGATCGAACAGGTATTCAACAACACCAGGTCGGCCTCGGTATAATTGCCCGTGGGACCAAATCCATTGTCGTTCAGGATGGAAGCCACGATCTCGCTGTCCGAGAAATTCATCTGGCAACCATAGCTCTCTATATAGAACTTCTTACGGAAACTGCGGCCGTCCACTGCCGCGGGGGCATACGCTTCGCCCTGCCGTTCTTCATCGTGTACCTTGCTGCTCAACGATTCAAGCATCTGCATTCTTAATTTAGACCGCAAAGATAAGCAGAAATCGAAATTGCCGGTGACAAGTTGGCAGCGCATTTTGGCCTGAAAATTGCAATTTGGGACCAAATACGCACCAAAACAACAGGATGAAAAACGCGTCCATCACTCCGTCCGTCACGTTTAGCGCCAGCCCATTCGACCAACCATATCCA
>DASZOW010000162.1:0-3868 GCA_035550615.1 Puia sp. | reverse complement strand
AGGGGACCGCTGACGATCCAGCCGTTGGTGCATGCGACGTTTGTGATGTCTTTGCCTGCGTTGACCATCTATGTGGACCCGACGGGCGGGGCGGCCAATTTTTCGGGGCTCAATCGGCCCAACCTGATCCTGGTCACCGATATTCACGGAGACCATTTCGATCCGAAGACATTGGCGGCAGTGCGGACGCCGGGTACGGTGATCGTCGTGCCGAAGGCGGTGGCGGATATGATGCCGGATTCGCTGAAGGGTAAACTGGTGATCCTCGGGAATGGGGGGAAGACGGTGCAATCGGGGATCGACATTACGGCGATGCCGATGTATAACCTGCCCGCGGGTAAGCCCAATGCCATGCATCCCAAAGGCCGGGGCAATGGGTATGTGCTGCATATCGGCGGCAAGAACATTTATATCTCGGGGGATACGCAGGGCATCCCGGAGATGCGGGCGTTGAAGAATATCGATGTGGCATTTGTTTGTATGAACCTGCCGTATACGATGGATGTGAATGAGGCGGCGGATGCGGTGCTGGCGTTCAAGCCGAAGATCGTGTATGCGTATCACTATCGCGGCCAGGGTGGATTGAGCGATGTGAATGCATTCAAGGCAAAGGTAGAGGCGGGAGATCCGGCGATCGAGGTGCGGTTGCGGAACTGGTATCCGGGGAAATAATCCATGCAGGCTTCCGGACCTTGTTCGTGGACTTGCGCCGTGGGTGAGCCGCTAGCGGCAATTAAAAGCAAAGGCCGCCTTTTTACAGACGGCCTTGCAATACGATCCGGCGCGATCAACACATGGAATTCAATCAGATATCGGAAATGCATCGAGTTTTCAGAGCCGGATGATCTTTCTATAGATATTGGATACGAGCGGACATTGGATTTTTAAGTGTCGTAGAGACGGATATTGGATCTAAACCGCTGCAAAGATGAGGCGAAATACGCGGATATGAAAGCGCTATCGCTTCTATTCTACGGGAGTTATCCATCGACCTAGTAGGGTTTAAAAGTAAACACTTACGTATAGTAAGAGTACGAATATGGTGTTTCGTAAATCTACGATCCGGTTTAACCTGTGAGGCTATTCAGTTGACCTGATGGATCGTAGCTGCGCCCATCCATTCCCTGATATTGCTGGTCCGGGTGTGTTCGAAGATGCGGATTTGATGGGGAGACGGTACTAACGCTGAGGATGATGGGGAATTAATTCAGCACTTTTCCAATGGAGTCGTACAACTGGGCTCTTGTAAAAGGTTTGCTGAGGAATTTGTCTGCGCCTGTAGCGAGTGCGGCATCTTCGGCCGCGGGGTCCACGCCTGAGATCATGATGATCTTGATCTGCGGGTATTGCGTCTTTACATAACTGATGAAATCGATGCCGAGGCCGTCCGGCAGCCGGTTGTCCAGCAATATCAGCTGTGGTTGTTCTTTTTCGAGGAAGTCACGGGCATCGCAGAGATTGCGGGCATGGTCTACGATCATCTTTTCATCATCGAGCAGAAGTTCCAGGAGCAGTGCAATATCCCCTTCGTCCTCCACTACGAGGACCTTTGTTACTTTTGTTTTACTCTTTGCCATCGTCGTGGTTGTTTTTACTGGTTTTTTAATAATTTACAATTCCTATGCCAATACAGTTACCATCCATAGATGCGGATTTTTATCAGTTAGACGAGCTGCTTACTCCGGAGCAACGGCAATTGCAGCTTAAGGTCCGGGGACTTATGGAGACGGAGATCAAGCCTGTCATCAATCGTTACTGGCTCAAGGGGGAGTTTCCATACGAGATCATTCCCCGGCTGGCTTCGTTGAATATTTGCGGCGTCACGTATGAAGGTTATGGATGTCCTCATCTATCCTGTGTCATGGAGGGCGTCCTCACGATGGAGATCGCGCGGGTCGATGCGAGCATTGCGACGTTCTTCGGGGTGCAGAGCGGGCTGGCGATGGGGTCTATCTACCTGCTCGGCTCGGAGACGCAGAAACAGGAATGGCTGCCGCGGCTGCAGCGGTTCGAAGCGATCGGCGCATTTGGCCTGACGGAGCCTGAAGTGGGATCGGGCGCGGCGGGAGGGCTTACGACGACGGCGCGGCGCGAAGGGAATACCTGGATACTCAACGGGCAGAAGAAGTGGATCGGCAATGCGACGTTTGCGGATGTGATCGTGATCTGGGCGCGGGACCTGGCGGATAACCAGGTGAAAGGGTTCCTGGTGCGCAAGGATGCGATCGGCATGGATGTGGAAAAGATAGAGGATAAGATGGCGTTGAGGATCGTTCAGAACGGATTGATCACCTTGCGGGAGTGCGCGGTGCCGGAAGGCGACCGGTTGGCGGGCGCGAATTCTTTTAAAGATACGTCGAAGGTGTTGCGGATGACGCGGGCCGGCGTGGCGTGGGAGGCGGTAGGTTGTGCGCGTGGCGCGTACGAGAGTGCGCTGGCGTATGCGCGTAGACGGCAGCAGTTCGGCAAACCGATAGCGGCGTTTCAGCTGATCCAGAATCACCTGGTGGAGATGTTGTCGAACCTGACGGCGATGCAGACGATGGTCTTCCGGCTTAGTCAGCTGCAGGATGAAGGTAAACTGACCGACGAGCATGCTTCGCTGGCGAAGGTCTTCGCTACGCTGCGGACACGGGATATCGTGCGGGGCGCGCGGGAGGTGATGGGTGGGAATGGGATACTGCTGCAGTATGATGTGGCGCGTTTTGTGGCAGATGCGGAGGCGATCTACAGCTATGAGGGGACCAAGGAGATCAATAGTTTGATCGTCGGGCGGGCCATTACAGGGTTGAGTGCGTTTGTGTGAGATGTAAGGCATGGCGCTTATGAAGAAAAGCGACACACTAAATCGTTTAAGGTGCACACTTATGAAGTCGTGGAAAATCTTTTAACTTTTTTATAGGAAAAGTCATTTTGATTTCCGTAATTCGCTGCTGTAATTCCGCGCCCGCCCTAATCAATTACATTACTCCCTAACTTAAACCGCAGCTTACATGAGAGCCTTCTACCTTCATGGGTGCAAGATTTTGCGCCCGCCACAATTTGCCTGTTCTGCCCTGTTCAAATTCTCCAACGCTTATTTTAACGATGTAGATCCAGTGACGCGGTAACGCAGTTCATGAGCGATCGGCTATGCAAAAAATTCCTGCTTTATGCGGGGCGGCATTGTCTTGCCCTGCCCTCATCTAATGCCAATGTTTTTTACTACCATGACTAATATCAAAAGATTGCTTGGGATCATTGCTACCTTGTGCATAACGAGCGGCCATATTCTGGCGCAGACCGTGAGTTTTAATTTTTCGCTGGGCTCGCACCCTGTGAGCGGCTGGATCAATGCGGCGGGTGACCCGGCAGCTGCCGTGATCACCGCTAGTGATCCGACTACCGGTATTTCGGTCAGCTCCGTGGCCCAGGGCGATTGGTCCCCATACACTAATTGTGCCTATGACGGCGGCGGAGCCTCGGGTTCCGGTTCTTTTTTTCCAACCGCGGTGCTGGCTAACCACTGGTTCAACTATAGCAGTTTCTATGGCGCCTACAACGCCCTGATGCCACAACTCGAGATCAGCGGCCTCAACGTCGATAGCGTTTATACCTTCAAGATGACCGGCAGCTTTGTCGTAGGTGTGCCTAACCAGTTCAACCTGGATCCGATCCGCTACACCGTGTCCGGAACGACACTTTATGGTTACATCGATATCAATGGCGACAGCAATTATGCTGCCGGCGCCACGTTTCATAATGTCGCACCGGATGCTTCCGGCAAGGTCCGGATCTATGTCAACACCTACGGCGGCTCCAATGTAGCCAGTATCTGCGGTCTGCAAGTCATCGCCGGCCGGACTACGGCTCCTACGCCTTCCGTAAC
>DASZOW010000161.1:0-10459 GCA_035550615.1 Puia sp. | reverse complement strand
GGCCGCTTTTTGCTCCGGTGTAGTAGCGTAGGTCTCATAGGCCCGGCTATACATCATATCCGGCATGTAGACCCTTCCGGGATTGCGCTGAATATCGTCACAGCCCGGGAGGACGGTGACAGTCCCTATTACCAGGAAGAAAAAGAATATGCTAATTATTGACCTTCGGTCGGCGCCCCTCGGGGCCGCCTGGGTGGCTATTTTTTTCATGCTAGTGCAGTTCCTTTGTGTTCAAATGGGATTTTATCGGTATCGTAACGGCCCATCCACCATTTGGCTTCTGCTACCTGGGTGTTGATGCCTGTTGCGCCTACGCTATTCAAAAATGCCTTGATCTCTTCTTCGTTGCTTTTTTCCGTGCATTCGATCACCATTGTGAACTGGTCGTCCGTGGAGCGCAGGTTGAAATGATGTTTCCGAACGAACGGCGCCAGCTGACAAAGCCAGCAGAAGGTCAGGAACATCCCTACTGCGGAGAACAGGACGGTAAGCTCGAAGGTGATGGGTATCCATGCCAACAGATCGAAATGCGATTTGCCGCCGATGTTCACGGGCCAGTCGATATTGAAGACCCAGCCGATACCGGTGAGCGCCGTCGTGGTGCCGGTGATCCCGTAAATAAAACCGGCGGTATGCAGGCCGGTGTCCCGGAGGCCGAGGGCGTGGTCCATACCGTGGATCGGCATCGGCGTATAGACGTCATGGATCTTGTATCCAGCCGTACGGACCTTCTTGATCGCAGGAAAGAGAACTTCCTCGTCCGTAAAAATGCCAACTACAAATTTTTTAACTGCCATACTTATTTAGCTTTTAGCTCTTTTTTAAATATTGCCCAAACGAGGGCTCCTGGGATCAATGCGCGTGCGCATATTCGTGCGCGATCTCTTCGACTCCTGCCTGCTCGATATGGTCGACCTTTGGCGACTCTTTATAAACGCGGCCGGATCTCTTCAGGATATGTTTGATCTCGGCTACGGCGATCACCGGTGCGAACTTGCTGAACAGGAAGTAACAGGTAAAGAACAGGCCGAACGTACCGACGAAGAAGCCCACCTCCCAGATGCTCGGGGCGTAGTACGTTGCCCAGCTGCTGGGCAGGTAGTCGCGGTAGATGGACAATACGATGATCACGAAACGTTCGAACCACATCCCGATGTTCACCAGGATCGACATGAAGAAGGTCACGGTGAGGTTACGGCGCATTTTGCGGAACCAGAAGATCTGGGGCGAAAGCACGTTACAGCTCATCATGATATAATAGGCCCAGCCGTAAGGGCTGAAGATATTCGTACGGCTTTGTGCGAAGGCCCAGTTCTCGAATTTGTTCATGCTGTACCAGCTTACGAACAGCTCGGTGAGATAGGCGATACCGACGATGGAGCCGGTGAGGACGATGACCTTGTTCATCACATCGATGTGCTCGTAGGTAATATATTCTTCCAGCCTCAGCACTTTGCGGCTGACCACCAGCAGGGTTTGCACCATGGCGAAACCCGAGAACACGGCGCCGGCCACGAAGTAGGGCGGGAAGATAGTCGTATGCCAGCCCGGAATAACGGAGGTGGCGAAGTCGAAGGATACTATGGTGTGTACCGAAAGTACCAGCGGGGTACTGAGACCGGCGAGTACGAGGGAGAGGGCCTCATGACGTTGCCAGTGTTTGGTAGAACCCGTCCAGCCGAATGACATGACGCCGTACATGAATTTCCGCCATTTGAGCTTTGCGCGGTCGCGGATAGTAGCCATATCGGGGATCAGACCGGAGTACCAGAAGAGGACGGACACGGTAAAGTAAGTCGAGATGGCGAATACGTCCCAAAGCAGGGGGGAGTTGAAATTCGGCCAAACGGGACCGCGGGTGTTCGGATAAGGCATGATAAAGAAACACAACCAGACGCGACCCATGTGCCAGATCGGGAACTGGCCCGCGCACATAACCGCGAAGATCGTCATGGCCTCAGCCGCTCTGTTCACCCCTGTACGCCAGCCCTGGCGGAAGAGCAGGAGGATCGCGGAGATCAGCGTTCCGGCGTGACCGATACCGACCCACCAGACGAAGTTGGTGATATCCCAACCCCAGCCTACGGTCCGGTGAAGGTTCCACTGGCCCACGCCGTAGATTACCTGCTCGGCAACTGACCAGATGCCGAAGATCAGACAGGAAACGGCGATCAGAAAACCGGTCCACCAGAGTCTCGATGGAGCCGCCTCAATAGGACGTACAATATCTTCCGTGACCTGGTGGTAATCTTTGGGACCTTCGACCAACGGGCCTCTCGTCTGTGATTCGTACTGTAATGGTGCTGCCATAATATATTGAGCTTTTTGCTATTGTTGTTTTAATCAAATGTCTGTCCTTATGGACAGGCCGTCTATACGGTCCGGGTTACTACCTGTGCAATTCGTTATTTACCGATTCGTTGTCGCCCGAGTTGTGCTCAGCAAAGGATACTTCGGAATGGCGGACTTTCGCGAGGTAAGTAACATTCGGAAGTGTGTGAAGCGCTTCGATGACGCCGTAGGACCGGTTTGCATGATCGTGCCTCATGCTGCTGATCTTGCTCTTGCTGTCGTTGGCATTGCCGAACACGATAGCTTCGGTGGGACAAGCCTGCTGGCAGGCGGTCTGTATGTCCACCATATCTTCGAGCGTGCGGTTCTCTTTTTTAGCCTTGAGCTTACCATCCTGCAAACGCTGTACGCAGAAGCTGCATTTCTCCATGACACCGCGGCTGCGGGTAACCACATCCGGGTTGAGGACCATGCGGGTAAGGTCGTCGTTCATCTGGAAGACGGCCGGGTCAAGTACGCCAACGATCTTCTGATCCTGGTTGTTGGGGAAGCTGTCGGCGCCGGTGTAATCAGCCCAGTTGAAACGTCTTACTTTATAGGGACAGTTGTTGGCGCAATAACGGGTGCCGATACAGCGGTTGTAGGCCATCTGGTTCAGGCCTTCCTGGCTGTGGTTGGTGGCGTTCACCGGACAAACGTTCTCGCAGGGGGCGTTGTCGCAATGCTGGCAGAGCATCGGCTGGAACACCACCTGTACGTCTTCGGGCGTATCGAGATCGCGGCCCGGCATGGAATAATAGCGATCGATCCGGATCCAGTGCATATCGTGGAAACGAAGCATCTCATGCTTACCGACCACGGGCACATTGTTCTCGGCATGGCAGGCTATCACACAGGCGGCGCAGCCGATACAGGAATTGAGGTCGATGGACATGCCCCATTTGATCCCCGGTTTATCGTAGATGGGGTAGATAGTACCCTGGTGTTCGAAATGCTCGATGCCACCGAAGTCTTTGAGCTCTTCCTCGCGTGATTCGAGGATGGTATTATGATCTTTTTGGAGCGTGTCGAGCGAGATGTCTTTGATCACCTCGGTACGGCCTTCGGTGGTGCCATGCGTCTGCATCTGGGCCAGCTTGAACATGTCGTCCGTCTTATCGAAGTCGGCGCCCGTAGCATACCACTGGACGTTGGTTCCGTTGTAGCTCAGCAGGGGATAGGCATTGAAGCCGGCGCCTGCCGCGGCGCGGCCGATATAGTCGGAGGTCTGGGCGGGGTTGGCGCTCTGACGGCCATAGCCGACGGCAATCCCGATGACTTCGTTGTGGGTACCGGGAATAACGATCGCCGGGATAGTCATTTCTTTACCGCCGACCTTGAGCTTGATCAGCTGCTTATC
The DNA here is from genome assembly GCA_035550615.1 of Puia sp. Lineage (GTDB taxonomy): Bacteria > Bacteroidota > Bacteroidia > Chitinophagales > Chitinophagaceae > Puia. Next base: position 6,768 of record DASZOW010000161.1, on the reverse strand, counting down.
CATATAGACCTCATATTTGTCGGCCTCGCGGCGTTGGGAGAGGTCGATACCGAATTTGTCCCTGGCGACCTTGGGAGAGATGATCGCATAGTTGTCCCAGGCGATACGGGTTACCGGATCGGGCAGTTCCAGCAGCCAGGGGTTGTTGGCCTGGTGGCCGACGCCCATACCGACCTTTTGATAAAGGGCTATTTCAAAGGGACCGCCGCCTTTTATGGCGCTCAGCGCGCCGGCTGCGTCCGCGACTTTGGCGTTGTTGAAGGAAACGGCGCCGGTAGCAGGAGCGGTCGGTTCGATCACGCCGTCCTGAAGGGCTTTTTCGTAATTTTCTACGCTGCCCAGTTTGCCGGTCCAGTATTGTTTGAAATAAGCTTCGTAGGTGGTATTGTTGCCACTCCACTTCATCAACGACTCCTCGAAAGGACGGGTCTTGAACAGTGGAGCGATCGTGGGCTGGAGAAAGGCGAAATAGCCGGGTTTGGCTTCGGTGTCGCCCCAGCTTTCGAGGAAGTGGGGAGCCGGCAGAATGAACCTGGTCAGTTCCGTGGTTTCGTCCAGCCGCTCGTTAAAGGAGATCGAAGTCTTTACTTTTTTGAGGCCGGCCTTGAACTTTTCGGCGTCATAATAATCGTAAGCGGGGTTCACGCCGTAGATCAGGAGGGCGCCGACCTTTCCGTCGTTGAGATCGGCGACGAGGGCGTTCATCTCACTGTCGATACCCTGGCGAACCCGGGTGGGTGTGGCCCAGTCCACCGTCGTCCCATTGGCGCCGATGGCTTCATTGATGGCGTTGACGATGATCTGGACGTTCGTATTCTTGCTGCCGCTGACGACGATGGCCTTGCCTTTATTGTCTGCGAGTTCTTTGGCTGCCTTTTTGATGCCGGCCTTGAGCTTTTCCGGCAGGGCGGGAGCGGTAACGGAGCCTCCCAGTTCGGCCAGCAGGGCAAGGGCGACAGCGCCCGTTTCGCTGGGTTTGTGTGTATACCGGTCGTCCGCATTGCTACCCGTCATCGAGAGCAGGCTTTCGAACTGGTAGTGTTTGCTCATCGTCGGGTTCTCCTCGTTGAGCTTACGGTTGACAACGTATTGACGGGCGAAATCCACGGGGGTCAGCCAGGTGCCGAGGAAATCGGCGTCGAGGCTTACGATCACCTGGGCCTTATCGAAGCGGTAGGACGGGATGGCCCGTTTGCCATAGGTCGCTTCGGCGGCTTCGAGGATGCTGCTGTAAGAGTCGGCGTCGTATTGGACGTGGCGGCTGCCGGGGAATTTTCCGAGGAATTCGGTGATGACCTGGTTCGTGGTAGGCGAAGTCAATGTGCCGGTGAGCAGGACCAGCGGAGAGCCGGCGGCTTGTGCCAGCGCATCGCCGACCAGCTTATCGAAGGCTTCGAAGGTGCTTACTTCCTGCGGTTTGCCATCCACCACCTGGAGGGGATAACGCACACGGGCCGTATCGTACAGGTCCAGAACCGAAGCCTGGATACGTGCGGAGGTGCCGCCTTTTGTCAGAGAGGAAAGCGTATTGCCTTCCAGTTTTATGGGACGGCCGTCGCGAACCTTGGCTACCAGGGGAACGACGTCGCCGCCGATAGTGTAGGTAGTCGCATAATAATCGGCCACGCCAGGCACCATGTTCTCCGGTTTGTTGAGATAGGGTACTACGTGGCGGACGGGCATCTCGCAACTGGCGGCCAGGGTAGCGGCGGCCGTGCTGAAACCCAAATATTTAAGAAAATCCCTGCGGGGATGTTTAGCGTCGAGCAATCCTTTTCCATCCAGGCCTTCCAACGGCAAGCTCTCGTTGAACTCATCTTCCGTTGCTTTCTGAAACGCTTCGCTATTATTGCGCTCTCCGAAACTTTGCCAGTATTTTTTGTCGCTCATATCTGAGAAGTTAAACTATTTATGTGCTCGGCCCGAAGGCCGGAGGGGGTAGAAGAAATTAATAATGACATTTCTGGCAGTCCGTGCCGCCGATGTTCTCAACAGTTACGCTGTCCATCTTGCCTGTCCGCAGGTCTTTGTGGAAACGGGCGTAAATGCTATAGAACTTGTTGCCATTGTTCCCAGCGCTGTCGGGGAAGTTCACCTTGGTAGTCCGGTGGCAATTTATGCACCAGCCCATGCTGAGCGGGGCGAACTGCTTGACCTCATTCATCTCCTGGATGGGTCCGTGGCAGGTCTGGCACTGTACTTTACCGGCGTTGGTGTGTTGTGCGTGGCTGAAGAATACGTGGTCGGGCAGGCTATGGATCTTGATCCATTCCACCGGATGCGCCTTGGCGGTGTTATAGGTACCGGTCTTGGGATTGTATCCGGTGTAGCTGTAGAGTTTCTGAATCTCGGCGGTACCGTCTACTTCCGAACCATCTGCGCGGTAGAGCTTGGGACCATGGGTATAGTCGTTGATCGCGGCATGACAGTTCATACAGACGTTCAGCGGCGGTACAGTAGCGTGTCGGCTTTGCAGGGCATTGCTATGGCAGTACAGACAGCTGATCTGGTTGATGCCGGCGTGAACTTTATGCGAGTAGAAGATCGGTTGCTCCGGCTGGTAGCCTTGCTGGCGGCCCAGGCCGATGGCGCCGATAACCAGCCAGTAGCCGCCCAGCACGAAGAGGGCGAGCACGACCAGGGTGATATAGACCTTATTCCGCCAGAAAGGGATGGGTTCGGAAGCGGGGATGCCTTCCTTGTCATCGGCGAGTTTCTTCAGGCTGCTGTTGACCTGCAACAGGATCAGCATGATGACGGCGAGGATCAGCGTCAGGACACCATAAAGAAGGGTGTTGTCGCTTTCGGCTGCTTTGGCGCCGGCGCTGCCTTCGGGGGCACCGCCTCCTGCACTTGCGGTCGGGGGCTTGGCCGTCTCTATATAATTAAGGATGGCGTCGATGTCCTTGTCGCTTAGATCAGGGAACAGGTTCATCGCTGTCTTGTTGTACTCCTTAAATAAGTTGTTGAAGTAAGGATTCCCGGAAGCGAGCACTTTCTGATTGTTGTGAATCCAATCGTGTAGCAGTTTCTTGTCCGTTACCCGTGAAGTCACCCCCTGCAAGGCAGGACCGGTAATGACCTTAAATGGGTTATGACAAGATGCGCAATTGGATTGAAAGAGTGCTTTACCGTCTTGAGCTTGTGTAACAAACGTACTTCCTAACAGAACCAGAGTGGGGAGGAGGATACTGAATATTAGCTTTCTGACTATTGGTCTATGGTTGGTCATATATACAATATGTTGTATAGATGTGAAAAATCTCCTTAACAGGTTGCAAAAATAAGTCAGGATTTTAACAATCTATCAACATGCGAAAATTTTTTTTTCCCGCGTTGGATGTGGGTTTCAGCGAATTACGTCAAATCGCGCTGACCTTCTGTCATAGTATTGTCAACGAACCCAGCGAACAAAATGTGTCTTGCAATTGATATACGCGCCGTAGTTTTGATGCATGAATCTCGCCATCTTCGCCTCGGGTACGGGGACCAATGCCGCAAGGATCATCGATCATTTCCGCGGTTCTTCCAGGATAAAAGTAAGTCTGATCGTCTGCAATAAGCCAGGCGCCGGGGTGTTGGACGTTGCCGGGCGGGAGGGAATACCGGCATTGGTGATCGATAAGGAGGTTTTTTTCCGGGGTGGCGCTTATGTCGATGAGCTGTCGAAGAAAAAGATCGACTTTATCGTGTTGGCAGGGTTTTTATGGAAGATACCGGAGGCGTTGGTCAAGGCCTTCCCAGGCAGGATCATCAACATACATCCGGCGCTCCTGCCGAAATATGGCGGCAAGGGGATGTATGGGCGGTTCGTGCATGAGGCCGTGATCGCCGCGGCGGACAAGGAAACCGGGATCACGATCCATTATGTCGACGAGCAGTATGATCATGGGCAGCCCATTTTTCAGGCTAAGATCCTCGTAGAGCCCGGCGATACGCCGGAGACGTTGGCAAAAAAGGTGCATCTGCTGGAATATGAGCATTTTCCCCGGGTGATCGAGGAGGTCATAACGCATCTGCAAAATCATCGTTAAAAATCTTCCGGCGCCGGTCCGTATATCCCGTTTTGGTAGTAATATCACGAAATAATGCCATTCTATACCCATAAACTTTTACTGCTGTTCCTCTTCACTGTTCTCATAGCGGCCAGCAGGGTCCGGGCGCAGGATGTCACCATTCACGGTACCGTATATAATATGTATCGGACCAAGCCGCTGGACCGGGTCAGCGTCGTCAGCGCCGCCGGCAGGGGTACCACCACCGACTCCAATGGCAATTATGTGATAGTCGTAAGCCTGAGCGATTCGATCTTTTTCTCGTATCTGGGCCGGGAGACCCAAAAGTTCCCGGTGAGGGATATTAATTACTCCTCGGGCTTCGATATCGCCCTGCATGTGGATCCGGTGACGCTCAAGGAGGTGAGGGTAATGCCGCGGAGCTATCGGGACGATTCGATCCAGAACAGGAAAGACTATGAGAAGATCTTCGATTACAAAAAGCCGGGTTTCAAGCTGACCGACGGGAGCGGTGGGCTGGGGGCAGGAGTGGATCTGAACAACCTGATCGAGATGTTCGAGCGGAACAAGATCCATCGAACACAGGCTTTTCAGCGGAGACTGGTGGACGAGGAACATGATAAATATGTCGACCACCGGTTTAACCGGTCCGTAGTCCTGAAAATAACGCATCTGGAAGGGGACGAGCTGGATAGTTTTTTGGTACGATACCGGCCTTCTTATGAGTTTTGTACACGGGCGACCGATTATGACCTGTATGACTATGTGAAATTAGCGTTCCAGGAGTACCAGAAGGATCGCAAGGAACGCCCCTGACGTATAGCCGCCCGGCGACGTGTATCTCCTTTTAAAAAACCACTAAATATATGGATCAATTGACGCTTGGTGTAGGGACCCGGCTTCAGCATACGCAATACGGGCCGGGGGTCATCGTAGGCGTAAAGTATGCTGTCTATCTCATTTCTTTTATTCACCATGGACTCAAGGAGATCGGCAAGGAGGACCCGCAGCTGGATGAGATCATCCCCGAGAATGCTACCGCGGACATCGAAACGCAGTCGGAGGCGGAACGTTCGCTGCTCGGCATACTTCGTATGTGGGGCGGGCTAAGCGAGGTAGTACCGCTTGGCGATAAGTGGAGGGGTGGAACGATGATCCTGCAGCCGGGAGACAAAACGGTGAAGGCAAAGGAAGTCCCTATCGATGTTTTCTTTCACAAGATCGTGATGGCGCGGGACCGGTTGCGCGTATTGGAGCAGCAGATCAATGGACACAAGGGGCTTAGCGACGAGGAAAAAGTGAATCTGCAACAATATATAACGCGCATCTACGGGTCGTTTACGACGTTCAATGTGTTGTTTAAAAATAAGGAGCAGTGGTTTGTAGGCGACAAAGGCGCCGGCGAGTAAGTAATTATATCGATCAGGATAATAAAGGAAAAACCTCCCGAGGGGGAGGTCGCCCTAATCAGTTCCATAACCATTAAACCTTATCCTATTTGTAATAAAGATAGGTAAACTATTAGTCAATCCCAAGTTTTGTGCATGAAACGTGCAAAACTTAGCTAGTAATCCATTAAGTTTTGGACATACTCGTCGAGCCGGGAGCCGGCGAGAAAATTCTTCTCGAGCATGCTGTTAAATGGCACAGGCGTGTCGAGGGAGGCGCATCTGAGTATGGGCGCGTCCAGCTGGTGGAAACAGTTCCCGGCGATCCAGGCAGCGATCTCGGCGCCGATACCGCCGGTTAGCGTGTCTTCATGCAGCACCAGCACTTTTCCGGTCCGGATCACGGCAGCCCGGATGGCTTCATAGTCCAGAGGCAGCAAGGTTCGCAGATCCAGAATGTCGACAGACAGTTCGGGGTGTGCCGCCGCATAGCCGAGAGCCCAGTGTACGCCGGCGCCATAAGTAATAATGGAGAGGTCATCGCCTTCCTGTACTATCCGCGCCTTCCCTATCTCGATAGCATAGTATTCTTCGGGCACGGGGCCGCTGATGCTGCGGTAAAGCGCCTTGTGTTCAAAATACAATACAGGATTGGGATCGTTGATGGCGGCTATCAGTAAGCCTTTGGCGTCTGCCGGAGTAGAGGGATAGACGATCTTCAGTCCCGGAACGTGCAAAAACCAGGCCTCGTTGCTTTGAGAATGGAAGGGGCCTGCACCGACGCCGGCGCCGGTCGGCATGCGGATAACGGTGTCTGCATGCTGGCCCCAGCGGTAATGGATCTTGGCCAGGTTATTCACGATCTGGTTGAAGCCGGCTGTGACAAAATCGGCAAACTGCATTTCCACCATGCTTTTGTATCCTTCCAGGCTCAGGCCGAGGGCGGAACCCAGGATGGCGCTTTCACAAAGCGGGGTATTCCGCACCCGCTCCCTGCCGAATCGTTCCATGAGGCCCTCGGTGATCTTGAAGGCGCCGCCATAATCTGCGATATCCTGGCCCATGAGCACCAGGCGATCGTGCTGTTCCATGGATTGTTCCAGGCCCTGCCGGATAGCGTCTATGAAACGTTTTTCCGGACCGCTGTGGAAATCCTCGTGGTCAAGATATGGCGCCGGCTCGTCGTCGGGCGTGAGGGGGGCATATACGTCGGCCAGCTCTTTTTGGGTGTCGATGACCGGATACGCCGGGACTGCAGCTTTTTCCAGTTCAGATTCGATGGTTTGATGGAAATTCTCCCGGATGTCTGCGATCACAGCCTCACTCAGCACGTTCTGCTCGCGTAACCAGTTCTCGAAGTTCTC
>DASZOW010000160.1:0-3671 GCA_035550615.1 Puia sp. | reverse complement strand
TTGTAAATAGACAGGTCCAGGCTGTCGACGGCTGTAAGGGACCCATATCGTTTGGTAAGCCGTGTGATAGCTATGACAGGATCTTTCATCGCTTACCTCCTGCCATATTTCCTGAATAGAAAATAAACGCTGCCTACTGCGACGAGGATGATCAGTATTCCCGCCCAGCTCCACAATAAGGATGTCTCGACGGACACTCTCAGCGGCGCCACGGCGCTGGCTTCCGCCGCTCTGGCCCTCAGATCGGCCATATAGTCGCCCGCGATGGCTTTCTGGTCGGGCGTCAGGATGGCCGACACCTGGGCTGTCTGGCCGGGAGGCAGGTCGTCTATTTTTTTAGGGTCGAAGCTGACATCCCAATTGGCGGGTAAGGTGGAAGTAAGGTCGATGTTCTTCAACTCGGCGGACCCGGTGTTCTTTACTACCAGCTCCAATCGCCGGTGGTCGCCCGCTGTCGTCGTCGTACTCAGCAGACCCGTGGGCGTCGTCAGCTGCATCGAATAGGATCCTGTGATGCTGACTGTCAGGGGAAGGTCGGCGGATGTCGCGCCTGTCGTGGCTACTATGGGTATCCTATAGGTACCTGCGGCTGTCTCATCCGGTGGATCTACATCGATGGTAATGTCCTGTATATGCCCAGGCTCGATATTGACGGACGACACCTGTTTGTAATTGGCTTTGAAGCTCACCTTCCATCCCGGAGGCGCCATTGTGTTCAACGCGTATGCCTGAGCCGCATCGGTGGAATTGCGCAATTTGGCATTGAATGTAAAGGTAGAATTGGCGGCGCCGGCCATATTAGACTGGTCGGTAGTGAGCTCTGTTCGAAAGGTGCCCTGTTGCGATACGACAACGGCCAGTGGTAGTTCGGTAAGGCCCCTGGCCCTTACGGAAAAGTGATAGGTCCCTTTATTTACCTTCAGGGGCACCTGGAGCTGAAGGGAAAAATTCTTTTTTTCCCCGGGGAGCACGGAAATGCTTTTGACATTCCATCCGCCCGACTTCAATTGATACGTCCAGTCATGGGGCAGCCCTTCCACGGCTAGGTTGGCCGATTGAGGCGAACCACCCTTATTGACCACATCGATGGAATAATCGATAGATTGTCCCGGCGGGACCGAAATCTCCGTGAGGGGCGTGTACAGGTAAAAGCTTTGAGCCATGCTTCGGGAAAAGGGGATGGCCAACAGGGGCGTAGTCAATAGAAAGAAGTACACACTACGCGTCAATTTTGCAAGCATAGTCATAAGAAAATATATTATATAAATTGTTCCCTAAAACGTCATCTATACAGATATTTCCGTGCGGGTGTCTCCGCTGTTCTGGTTTGTCGCTTTTTCGACGGCGACAAATTTATAAAAATGAAAAAATAACCGCCAAGCCAATTTTCTCATTTTTGCAAACTGTTAACGATTCGAAGAGTGGTCATTTTTACCGCACACCATCAGGAGTGATTTGCAAAATATACTTCTTCATTAGAATAGAATTAGAATGAAATTAGAATTTTATTTACTTTGCCGGAATGATCCAGCGGATTACCATATATGAGCTGATGGATATGGGGGAACAGATACCCATAGCGGATGTGCGTACGCCGGCGGAGTTTGCGCAGGGGCATATTCCCGGCGCCTTCAACCTGCCCTTGTTCAGCAATGAAGAGCGGGTGCGGGTAGGTACTACCTACAAGCAGGAAAGCCGGGAGGCTGCGATCCTGCTGGGGTTCGATCTGGCCGGGTCGAAGTGGTCGGGTTTTATCCGGACGGCATTGGAGAAGGCGCCCGGGAAAAAAATAGCCGTGCATTGCTGGCGGGGCGGGATGCGGAGCGGAGCCATGGCCTGGGCGCTGGATCTTTATGGCTTCCAGGTTTATCTTTTGGAAAAAGGGTACAAGCGTTACCGCCGCTGGGTGCTGGATCAGTTTGAAAGGGAGTGGTCTTTGTCAGTGGTGGGAGGCATGACGGGTTCGGGTAAGACGAGGATATTACACGAGCTGAAAGTCCGCGGCGAGCAGATCATCGACCTGGAACAGCTGGCACAGCACCAGGGTTCTACTTATGGCACGCTGGGCAGATTGGTGCAGCCATCCCAGGAGCAGTTTGAGAATGATCTTGCCGGGGAGCTGTATGGATTCGACGAACACCGGAGGATATGGATAGAGGATGAGAGTCTGACCATCGGGAAAAGAACGGTGCCCCGTACAATCTGGAATGGGATGCTGGCGGCGGTGCTGTTCGACGTGCAGGCTCCGTTGGAGGTGAGGGTGCGGGCGCTGGTGGAAGAATATGGATCGCTGGACAAGGATTTTTTAGTGGAGTGTACGGAACGGATCTGGAAAAGGCTGGGACCGGAACAGACGAAGCGGGCTGTCGCGGCCATCCGGGAGGGAAGGATGGAGGATTTTATCCGCGAGGTGCTTGTATATTACGACAAGACTTATCGAGCCGGCCTGCAGGGGCGGGCTGGTGGACATATTATAAAGGTGCCTGTGGCGGAGGGGAGCGCCGGCATAAACGCTGCACTCGTGCTAACGGCTGCGGATAAGCAAACATTATGGACATAAAACTGACACAGTATTCACATGGCGCCGGCTGCGGCTGTAAGATCAGCCCGGCCATCCTGGATAAGATATTACATAGCCCGTTGCCGGGGATGCAGGACCCGCGGCTGCTCGTGGGGAACGACAAGCGGGATGACGCCGCTGTGCTGGACCTGGGCAATGGGACTGCGCTGATCTCGACGACGGATTTCTTTATGCCCATTGTGGATGATGCATTCGACTTTGGACGTATCGCCTCCACAAATGCTATCAGTGATGTGTATGCGATGGGTGGCCGGCCTGTGCTGGCGATCGCCATATTGGGATGGCCGGTGGATAAGCTGGCGCCGGAGGTGGCGCAGCGGGTGCTGGAGGGGGCGAAGGCGGTGTGTGCGGAGGCGGGTATTATGCTGGCCGGGGGGCATAGTATCGATTGTCCGGAGCCGGTGTTCGGACTGGCTGTCAACGGGCTGGTAAGCCCGGTGCACCTGAAAAAGAATTCCACGGCGGAAGTGGGGTGCCGGCTTTATCTGACAAAGCCGTTGGGAGTGGGTGTGTTGTCGACTGCGCAAAAGCGGGGCGTGCTGAGGCCGGAGGATGCCGCTGTTGCTTTAGCGAGCATGGTGAAGCTGAACAAGCTGGGAGAGACATTTGGCCAGTGGGACAGCGTGAAGGCGATGACGGATGTGACGGGTTTTGGGCTGCTGGGGCATCTGGCGGAAATGTGCGAGGGCAGTGGCGTGTCCGCCGTACTGGATTTTGAGCAGGTGCCGGTGATAGCGTCGCTGCCGCATTACCTGGAGCTGGGCTGTATCCCTGGTGGAACGGTCCGGAACTGGAACAGCTATGGCAATAAAATAGGGCAGCTGACGGACTGGCAACGAAATATACTGGCGGACCCGCAGACGAGCGGCGGGCTGCTGGTGGCTGTTACAGGCCAAGGTGCGTCTGCGTTTGAGGAGCTGCTGAAGCAAAGCGGACTGCCGGAGGCCTGCTGCAGGGCCATCGGGCGACTGGAGGATCGTAGAACGGGCCCGCTGATTGTGGTGCGATAGCTTTTTTGTACATTGGCATTGGATATCAAATCCGGTGCTTATCAAAAAGTCTCTCATAATATTGACCGTCACCTTATTGT
>DASZOW010000159.1:0-2212 GCA_035550615.1 Puia sp. | reverse complement strand
CTCCGCTGACAAATTGATTGGCCAGGATGGGAAAGCGCAGCTCGGCTTCCGTATCATTGAATTCGGTGCTTCTAAAGTATTGCGCCGTATATCCGCGGCCGCTTCGATAGCTCCCGTCCCTTGCGGTACCCGCCAGCTCGAGATAGGGTATCGTGCCGGATACGAGATAGGAGCCCCAGTTCCATAAAGCAAGTACGAATTCGGGAGTCGTGGCAGACAGGCTGAAATATTTCCGGATGTCGCTGGTAAGCTGCACGGCGTCCCGGGTGCTGCCGATCCAAGTCTGGTTAATGCGGATGCCGGCATCGAAATAGAAACCTTTGTAGGCGCGATTCGGATTGTCGCGGGTAATGTATTCTACATTAAAAAGGAATCCATTCGTGGAATAGCGGTTGAGGGGCAGACCATGACGGGTGGTATAAACGCCGTACGGGGTGGTCGTGCCGGTGGAATCATGATTGGAGATCTGACGCCGGATCTCGAAGGACATGCCCGCGCCGACGAAGAGGTTCCTGGCCACGTTCTTATATACCTTTTCCCTGAAATTGAAATAGGTGGAATGGATGGGATAGACTTTATGCACGGGATCGGCCATCAGCGAATCGCCGGCGCTACCGCCTTTAAAAGTATGGCTGACACCGTAACCAAAGTCCGGGGATACGGATTTGGAGACGACGAGGTTGCCCTGGAAGTTGTACTTATTACCGGGGGTAAATACATTGTGGTTGATATAAAAATAGAGGATGCCTTTGGTGGTGATCGATGCGGAGGTTGCCCCGACGGAGAAGAGTGTGTTAGGGTCGGCGCCCAGCCTGCGGCCGGCAACCGCCTTAATGCCCGCCTGGAAACCGATGGTCGGATTGGCCGCGACGTTTGGCACTACCGTGACGCCCGACTTGTTGTGGTTGGGGTTGGCTGGTCTGTTATGAAAAAGGATTGTCCGCGTCAGATCGCCGAAATCATATTGTTTAGCAAGATCTTCGGATGGCCTTTGTCTACCCGGCGCCCTCAAAGAATCCGCTTTTAAAGAATCGGCAGGATGTCCTATCTGGCTAAATGCCACACCCCGGATAGCTATAAGTAATAAAAGTATAAATCCCCTCCTAATGCTCATGAATTGGCTTGCTTTATCAAACTATGAAAATGTCGTGCCAGGGATGCCCCGGCAGGGCAAATGTACATGGTTTGATCCGTTGGCACCGCATGATAGCTTCCAGGGCATGGTCATTCCGAGCGCAGGCTTCCAATGGGATTTGCACGGGCAGCTTTTATTGCCTGGAAGCAGACGGTAGCCATTGCGGTTAGAATAGCGGCTGCGGCGGCCACGAGGAACATCCACCAGCCCAGGTGCGTCCGATAGGCAAAATTATTCAGCCATCGATGCATGATATAGCCTGCCAGGGGGGAGGCGATAAGAATGGCGATCCCCACCAGCCGGATAAGATCTCCGGACAGCAGCAAGGTGACATTTGCCACGGAGGCGCCGAGCACTTTGCGAATACCGATCTCCTTGATGCGTTTCTCCGCCGCAAAGGCGGTGAGCCCGAATAAACCCAGACATGCGATAATGATGGCAATGCCGGTAAAGTATGTTACGAGTATAGAGGTGCGTTCGTCTTTTTCATAGTTGCGCGCGAAATCCTGGTCGATAAAGGAATAAGAGAAAGGAGTAGCCGGATTGATCTTTTTCCAGGTGTCTCGTATGGAAGCGATCGCGGTAGCGAGGTCGGCGGTTTGTATCTTTGCGACCAGGTAATTGTGTTTATTCCCAAAGAAATCCATGGTGGAGAAGCCGAGGGGCTTGATCGTGTTCTCGAGACTCTCGAAGTTGAAGTCACGGATGATGCCGACGATCTTCATTTCAATGGCGGCGCCCTGCCATAAAAAGTGGATCTTCTGCCCGACGGCATTGGCGGGCGTAAAACCCAGTTGTCGCACCGCAGTGGAATTCAGCACGATGGCGCTGCTATCCGCTTTCCATTCCGGCTCGAGCATGCGACCGGCCTGAAGGGTCAGCCCGAGCGTTTTAAGATAGTCTTTATTAGTATTATACATCTCCAGGTCTACAAATTCTTTTCCTGTTTTTCCGGGAGCGTAAAAGGGCATGTCCATCAGGTTGGGAATACCAGGATAAGAAGACCCGCTGGTCACCGATCTTATATAAGGACTATTGCGAAGCTGGTCATGCAGGACATCGTAGTTCCGGGCCGTT
>DASZOW010000158.1:0-14404 GCA_035550615.1 Puia sp. | reverse complement strand
AGTCCGGAAGATATACCGTCTTATCCATACCCGTCTGACCCTGGTATTGCGCATTGTGGATCGTCAGCACCGTAGCGATCCCCTGCAAAGGCCGGTACGCATAACAATGCTTGAGCATAAAAGGGATCAGCGCAGTATGATGATCGTGGACATGGATGACATCGGGATGGTGCTTCCAGGCCGCCAGCCAGTCGACCACGGCGATCTGAAAGGCAAAAAAACGCTCGGTATCATCCCCATAACCGTAGATCTTCTCCCGGTCCAGCAACCCATAGATATCCACGAGATACAGATCGAAACCCAATTTGTTCGTGGTCTCCTTGATGATCGTATAATTGAACCAGTAATTGTGCAGATGCGTATAGCCCTTGTGGACAACCTCCCATTGATTCTCCCGCAGGAACTTCGTCCGGTACATCGGCATGACCACCTTCGCCACGTGTCCGAGATCCCGCTGATATTTCGGCAGCGCCCCCACTACGTCCCCAAGTCCGCCGGCCTTGGCTACGGGATAACATTCGGCAGATACGTGGATGATTTCCATTGTCGTTCAATTTAGCAAGGTTTTCGATTAAACAGCGTGCAGGAGATGAAAAAATTTTTCGCTTCGGAAAAAGGTGGTATTTTGGTCAATTAATTCAAAACTGCTTCATTAAATGGCCAACCAAAAGCAACCCACCAATACAGGAGCCCTGGCAACGTTAGTCCTCGTCTTTTTTTTCTGGGGATTCATCGCAGCATCGCAAAGCATTTTCATTCCTTTCTGCAAACACAATTTCAGCCTGACCCAATTTGAATCGCAACTGCTCGGTTCGGCATTCTATGGCGCATATTTTATCGGATCCCTCGCATTGTATATTGTATCGAGTCTCCTTAAATACGATATCCTGAATCGTATCGGGTATAAAAAAGGCATCATTTACGGTATCTGGATCTCCGTAGCAGGAGCATTGCTCATCATCCCCTCCGCAGATGCTCATTCCTTTGCCGGCTTGTTGGGAGCTTATTTTGTCGTGGCGCTTGGTTTTTCGCTCCAGCAGACGGCCGCACAACCCTTTGCCATCATCCTCGGTGACCCGTCTACGGGTAGTCATCGGCTAAACCTCGCAGGCGGCGTCAATTCTCTCGGGACCACGCTCGGGCCGATCATCTTCAGCGTCTTCCTCTTCGGCCGCGTAGGCGGCGACGCCAGCAAGGCAACGGTTACGAACATCAATAACCTCTTTTTGATCGTCGCAGCGGTATTTGCCGCCGTGGCCCTGTTTTTCACGTTCTCGAAGCTCCCCGCCGGCAAAGATGACGATCGCTTCGAAGGATCCTATAAAGCTTCGAGATCCCTGGTCGTGATGACCCTCCTGATCGGCGTCATCATCCTGGTAGGTCAGCTCACCTCCATCGACAAACTGCCGCTGCTGATCGTAACACTGGTCGTGGTCGTCGGCATCCTTTTTATGTCGAACGGGAGCGCTATGAGCAATGCCACGGGATGGGGCGCGATGCGGTATCCCCAGCTCATTTACGGGATGTTGGGTATTTTCCTCTATGTCGGGGTCGAAGTCACGATCGATAATAACTTCGGCGCCCTCTTGCGGGAACCCGGATACCTCACGCTCACCGGCCTGGATGAAAGTAAAATATCCAAATATGTGAGCCTGTACTGGGCGAGCCTGATGATCGGCAGGTGGACCGGGGCGATCGGCGTCTTCAATCTCTCGGAGATCGGAAAACGCATTGCGACCATCGTCGTTCCCTTCGTCGCCTTCGGCATTGCCCTCTTCGTCAACCACCTTTACAGCGGCGATGTCAGCGATCTGTATGCTTATGCCGGTTTCGTAGCAGTGGCGGTAGCCGCCTTCTTCTTCGGACAGCAAAAACCTGTCAAGACCCTCCTGACCCTGGCGCTGCTCGCCGGGCTTTTCATCCTGGTGGGTGTGCTGACCCACGGCATTTTCTCGGTCTATTGCATCATGGCCGCGGGTCTCTGTAATTCGATCATGTGGCCCTGTATCTTCTCCCTCGGTGTGGCCGGTCTGGGTAAATTCACCAGCCAGGGTTCCGCCTTCCTGATCATGATGATCCTGGGCGGCGCAGTCATTCCTCCTTTCCAGGGAGCCGTAGGCGATGTGCTGGGATCCACCACCGGGATGCACTACAGCTATTTTGTCGCAGTCGGCTGCTATATCGTCCTGGCCTGGCTGGCGCTACGGCTGAAAAGCACGCTCAAAGCGCAAGGGCTGAACTTCGACGAGCAGATTGGCGGCGGTCATTAGTGATAAAGTCCGTATGCAAACCCTATCTTTGCAACCCCGGAAACCGCTTCGGCGGCCAGGGTAGCAATACATAAATTCTTTTTCATGGCAAAAGCCACTTCGTCCTCTCTTTCTTTTGACCCCCTGGCGATCGGTATCGATATCGGTGGCACGGGCACCAAGTTTGGTATCGTAGACCGTAATGGCAACGTTCTTTTTTCCAGCGAGATCTCTACCCGCGGTCATAGCCAGGTAGAAGGGTTTATCGACGAATTGTATAAACACCTGGCCGTGCTGATCGAAAAAGCAGGCGGCACCGGAAGGATGCGCGGCATCGGCGTCGGCGCCCCTAACGGCAACTATTACAGCGGCACCGTGGAATATGCGCCGAACCTGCCCTGGCGCGGTATCATCCCCCTGGCAAAACTCATCCAGAATAAATTCCAGCTCCCCACCATCCTCACCAACGATGCCAACGCCGCCGCCATCGGGGAAATGATGTACGGCGCCGCCAAAGGCATGAAGGATTTTATTATGATCACCCTCGGCACCGGTGTCGGCAGCGGCATCGTCGCCAATGGAAAACTGATCTATGGCCATGACGGCTTCGCCGGCGAGCTGGGACATACCATCATCATCCCCAAAGGCCGCTATCACGAAGGCACCGGTAAATATGGCTCGCTCGAAAGCTATGCTTCCGCCACGGGCGTCAAGCTCACGGCCATCGAAATGCTCCAGAAAAGCGAGGAAGCCAGCCTGCTGCGGGACACCCCTAAAGAGCGACTGGATTCACGCCGCGTATACGAAGCGGCCATCGAAGGCGATAAGCTGGCTAAACAGATCTTCGATTTCACCGGCGAGATCCTCGGACTGGCCCTGGCCAATTTCGTGATGTTCTCCAGTCCCGAAGCCATCATCCTCTTCGGCGGACTCACCAAGGCCGGCGACCTCATCCTGAAACCGACCCGCGAAGCCATGGAGAACAATCTCATCCAGGTCTTTCAGAACAAGGTCAAGATCCTCGTGAGCCATCTCAAGGAATCCGACGCGGCCATCCTCGGCGCCAGCGCCCTGGTGTGGGATATGAAGGGGTAACCTCCGCCCGCACGCCTGCGAAGTCCACACCGCCTATGCGCGCAAACCTAACGCGGCTTGATCAAAAATACCGCCGGTACCGGCCGCTGCCCTTCCTCGTCCGAAGGCCGGATCGTTTCTTTGCCATTGACCAGCATACAGCTGCTGCCTCCCCCGTCCAGGTTCAGGGCCTCGTAACACCCCAGATCCAGCAACAGCTGCGCCTCATCGTTCAACGTGGCGCCGGCAGCAACACCGGGCGTTCGTCCCTGTATCACCAGCACGATCAGCCGTCCATCGCGGGTATAACCCATGGCCGTCCGTGGCAGATGTTCGCCATCCCGGGTGGCGTCGGGAAAAAGCTGTTCCTCCCGGTCGGTGATCCGCATCTTGCCATCATGGATCAGCACCGGCCCTCCGCCGACAGCCGTCCGCATCTTCCACCATTTCCACTCGATATCGTTGAGATCATAGATCGTCGGTACCGTATCCGTTCCTTTGGCCACCACGGGCCTCTCTTCAAAGGCATACGGCCAGCGGCGGGTACTGTCGGTAAAGATCCAGGCTACATCCGCCCGCCGTTTCCGGTCGATACCGATGGCGCCGCGTGTGGGATAATAATAAAGCAGGGAATCGGGCCCCGTGCCCCGCAGACTGAAGACATTATAGGCGACCGTCCGCCCATCCCTTACCACCAGGCTATAGGTCTCATCGGTACCGGGCGAAAAGAACGCACAATTCACCACCAGCAGCGGATTCTGTTCCAACTGGTAATACTGGTCGGGCGTAAAGCGCTTACCCGATCCCGTGGTTGCCGTAAACTCGAGATGTTTGTCCTTCAACCGCGCGGAAACATAATAAGCCACGGACGGATAACCATGCAGACTGTCGTCCGAGCGGTAGACATGCATAGAGGAAGGCAAAGGCCTGTATGTCGAATCTACCTTTTTCCAGTGCAGCTGCCCCTGACAGATGCTGCCCGACAGCAGGAATAGCAGGACGTTGGCAAGGGGCTTGGGCATCCGCAAAAGATTTATACGTTGGCTTCCTTATCGCGCTTGCTCCGGAGCCATTCCTCCCGGCCATAACCGGGGATCACATGACGTTCGGAATGATATGAAGAGCGTACCAGCGGACCGCTTTCGACATAGTCGAAACCCAACCCGTAACCGATCTCGCGGAGCTCGGCAAATTCGTCGGGATGCACGAAACGCACCACTGGTAAATGTTTTTTTGTAGGCTGCAGATATTGCCCCAGCGTGATCACATCGACGCCGCTGTTGCGCAGATCGGTCATCGTCTGCACGACTTCCTCTTTTTGCTCGCCAAGCCCGAGCATGATCCCGCTCTTGGTACGCATCTTACCTTCTTTGAGTATCTTCAGCGTCTCCATGCTGCGCCAGTATTTTGCCTGGATACGTACCTGGCGCGTCAGCCTTTCCACCGTCTCGATATTGTGCGAGACGACTTCCGGTGCGGCTTCGATGATCCGCGCGATATTGGGGTGCTCGGCCTTGAAATCGGGGATCAGGGTCTCCAGCGTCGTATCGGGGTTGAGGGCCTTAACGGCCCGGATGGTATTCTGCCAGATGATGCTGCCGCCATCCCTCAACTCGTCGCGGTCTACCGACGTGATCACCGCATGTTTTACCTTCATCAGATAGATGGCTTCGGCCACGCGCTGCGGCTCATCCCAATCCACCGGATCGGGGCGCCCCGTGGCTACCGCACAGAACCCGCAGCTCCGGGTACAGACATTACCGAGGATCATGAACGTAGCCGTTCCCTCCCCCCAGCACTCCCCCATGTTCGGGCAATTGCCGCTCTCGCAGATCGTATGTAACTTATGGGTATCTACCAGTCCCCGGACATGCTTGTAGTTCTCTCCAATGGGCAACTTGACCCGTAACCAATTGGGCTTCTGTATCTTAGATTCGCTTCCCAGTATGCACGCGGAGGCGTTTGTCGTTGATTCCATCCAACAAAAATACGCTATTTCCGGCTGCCGAACATGATCTGCACGTAGGCATTGAAGAAGAAGGAATGCTGCTTCACCATATAAACGAGCGGGATCTTGCTAAAGTAATATTCCTCGGTGAGCCCGCATTCGATGGCGGTGATGGTTTGATTTAACCGGCCATAATCGAAACGCAGGGCCTGTTTGGCATTGAGGCCGGGCTTGATGGTAAGCTTGTCCCAGCCCACGAGGAAACCGGATGCGCCTGTGATATAATCGCCTTGCGTGGTGTCGTTTTCCATCTCGGCGTATGTCTTACGCGACGTGGCGCCCGTGATCTGGTTCTGTACATCCAGAAAATAAGGCTTCAGCATGCCGATGCTGACACCCCCCGTATACAGATAGGTCACGGCCACGCCGTTCTTATTCCCTTTGCCGCCGATCAGGTGCTCCTCACCGATAGCCAGCTTAAAGGTATACAGGTTATTCAGTTTATACGGCACCACGGAAGAGAAATTGATGCCGTCCGACGTAGCCGAGATATGATGCTCCTTGAAGTCGTGTTTTTCGTTCAGCTCGAACTGGAACAGCAGCGTGCGGGACGGCGTCTTGAACTTGCCTTTTTCGAAATTGATGCCATAGCCGTCCGTCGCCAGCCGGATACCGAAGATATTGTGCTTATTGAAGATCAGATCGCCTTCTTCTTCCATCCGCAGCAAATTATTCATCCGGTCCCGTTTGGCGTTCTGTTTGTTCAATCGCGACGCCATCCTGACACTATCCCGATTTTGGGCAAAAAGCTGCAGGACCAGGGTAGAGGCAAAGAGTGTCAGGAAAAGCTTATTCACTGCTGATGATTTAATGTATGTACGGGCAATTCACGGCGAAAAATTAGCGAATTTCCCGCAAAACGCTAATGTCCGGCCGTCGGCCCATGGACCTTCGGTCCGTCTTGGCCAAATTTAATCAAAATTTGTTAGCACCAATGTCTTAACCGTTATTTACGAGCGAGATTAACCAACGGTTGCCTATCGCGCAATCCAAACATCTTCTGACGTCGCAATACTGTTTTTTTAATTCCAGCAATGCCTGGCCGTCAGCCGCATTCCCGGCGGTTACCCCCAGTTCCCGCCAGCGGCTCAAGATCGTATTCTTTTCAACCCGGGTCTCGCGCAGCCAGCGGATAGCCTTTTCCTGCATCGCCGGCTCCTGCCTTAACCACCCGTATGTGTAAAGCAGCGGCACAAACGCATTGATGACTACCTTGTCCCGTGTCGCCGCTCCCAGTCCCTCTACCTCTGCCCACACCTCACCCGGCGACCCGGCTTCCCGGATGCGGGCAAACCAGCCCACCCCCGTCCTCAACAAGCCTGCCAGTTGCCTCAGCCGCACCGTAGGAAAATTCGCCGGCCGCATCCGCAGAAAAGATACCGGCATGGATACCGGCGCAAGTCCAAGTTTCGTCCGGAGAAATCGGTATTCCTGCTGAAGCGTCCGCAGATGAATGCCGGGCATTCCCGCGGGCGCAGGGACCGCTCCTTCCGAGATCCCGACTACCCCTTGCGAAACCGCAACCATCCCTTCGCGGGCCTGAACCGCCGCTTCCGGCGGCGGGCCACCCAGCAACCCGGCCTGTCCGAGCAGCAGGGCCTCGAGCGCCAGCGGTTGTTCGCGGTACCTCGCCAGCAGCTCCACCGGCAGACTTCGGGCAACGGCTTCGAAGACATCCGCATTCACCGGCAGACCCATGCTCTGCGCCATCCGGATCCATGTCGTCGCTTCCCAATGATGCCGGTTCTCCGCCAGGCACTGCCGGATCTCTAAGGCCTTTCGCCCCAGCCGTTGCACCACCAGTGTTTCGAGCCAGCCCGGCCATGCATTTGCATCTAACTCGGGCAGTTGCCGTTCACAAGGCACGAATACGGGATGCTTCATCCACCGGTCATAACGGCTCAACAACAGCTTTGGCACGCGCTCCTGCAGCTCCAGGATCGGGATATTCCCGGGTGTCGGCTCATTGCCAGGCCAGTCGTTCACCCAGACCACATGCAGGATCGTATTCTTATAATGTATGTCCTCGTCATGCGCATGACGAACCCAGTCGGAAGCGTGGACATGAAGCTCCACCGGCCCTTCCAAAACCCGTTCCCCGATACGCACCCTCGCACGGCGGAAATCCGGTCCCTGGTCGGCATGATACTCCCCGGGGAAAAGGACCTGCACGGCCTCTCCCGCTTCGGTAAAAAGTTGTTGTTGATTGAAATGGCGGAACCGCCAGATGAAATGCAAAAGGTCTTCGCGCATGGCTCCTTCTCCTCCTCTGGCAAAGTACCGAACTTTCTAATGGATCGCAGCCGATTTTTTACCGGAACGCTCTGCGCTACTTAACAGCCTGCCACTTTTTGAGTGCGCGCACTACCCTGCTCACGGGCAGGCCCATCACATTGTAGAAATCTCCCTGGATCATCCTTATCCCCACGACGCCGATCCACTCCTGGATCGCATAAGCGCCGGCCTTATCATAAGGATTGTACCGGTCGACATACCGTTCGATCTCGATACGATCCAGCTCATGGAACCATACCGCCGTCCGGTCGGCAAAGGCCTGCTCCTCGCCATCTCTCAGCAGCACCACTCCGGTGATGACCTCATGCTGCCGGCCCGCAAGCCGCGATAAAATAGCAACGGCATCATCCCTGTCCCGCGGTTTGCCGATGATCTCGTCGCCTAACACCACGACGGTATCCGCCGCCACCACGATCCGCCCCGGACCAGCAACCGCATGCACCGCCAATGCCTTGTTCCGCGCGATATGCACCGGCACGTCGACCACCGCCATCTCCGGTGAAAAGGTCTCCGGCGTATCCCTCACTATGATCTCGAAATCGACCTCCGCCCATTCCAGCAATTGCTTGCGTCGCGGCGAGCCCGATGCTAAAATGATCTTACCCATAAAAACGATTCGCTAAGATGATGGAAAGTATCCCCGCCAGCATTACCAGCTTGATGATCGTGCTCAACCGGTGATAATTCTCTTTAGTCTGTGCCGCATACAGCTTCCGCAGGATCCATAACAGCGGAAGATCGACCAGCAGCACGCCGTAAAGCGTCAGGGGAAACCAGGCTTTTTGCAGCCCATAGAACTGCAGGATCACCAACGCACCCAGCAGCACCACGATCAGCGTGCCGGCAAAGACCTTGGCCACATTCACCCCCCAGACGATGGGCATGGTCCGGCATCCATGCTTCATATCCCCATCCATGTCTTCGATGTCCTTGACGACTTCGCGGATCAGCGAGAGGATAAACGCAAAGCTGCTGTAGACGATGGCGAATTTGAACAAAGTCGACAGGAAGTGCCTGTAGTAGCTGTCCGTGAACCCCGGCCAATAGAAATCCCCTACATACAACACCAGGATCACCCAGGCCGTCAGCAGGGCAATGATGACATTCCCGATCAGCAGTTTCCGTTTGAATGTCGTGCTGTAGAAATAGAGCAGGATCACACAGCCAAGATTGCCGAGGGCCACCAGCGGATTCCGCAGCCGCCAGCTCACATAAAAGCTCAGCAGCAGCCCCAGGCCGGAGAGGATCCAGTGCCAGAGGATCGTCCACCGCCGTTTGATGATCCGGTCCACGACGAGCCGTTTCGGCTTGTTGACCCTGTCTATATTCAGATCGAAATAGTCGTTGATGATATATCCGGCCGCAGCGATCAGCACGGAGGAGGCGGCCAGCAGAAAGAAAAGCCGTGGCGTCAGCACCGGCGTGAAGACCCAGCCGGGTACATCATGCAGGGGCAGCTGAATAAAATAATAAAAAAGCAGCTGTGTAAGAAAGATGAATACCAGGTTTGGCCATCGGACAAGGCGGAAAAAAGCTCCAAACAATTGCAGCATACAAATAATTATTTTGAGGACACGGATTGATCCAGGTCCCAATGGCCATTGAGCTTGAGGACCTTCTCCACGACATCCCGCACACAGCCCTGGCCCCCGGCAAAGGACGAGATATAGGCGGCGATATGCCGGATCTCCGGCGCCGCATCCGCCGGCGCACAGGCCAGACCCACATAATGCATCGGGGCATAGTCGGGGATATCGTCGCCCATATACAACATGTCTCTTTCGTCGAGCTGGTGCTCCGCGGCATATTGCCGGAGAACATCCACCTTGTCGTGGATGTTCAAAAAGATATCCTGGATGCCCAGGTATTGCAGCCGCTGCCGGACCCCATCCGAACTGCCGCCCGAGATCACTACCACGCGGTAGCCTTTTTTGACGGCCAGCTGCAGGGAATAACCGTCGCGGGTGCTCATACGGCGCACCTGTTCTCCTGTTTCAAAAACCAACACGCTCCCATCGGTCATTACCCCGTCTACGTCGAATACAAATGTCCGGATCGATTTGAATTTTTCCAATACGCTCATAGCGCGCAAAAATACCCTAAATCCGGTAATATGCGGCTATCTGCGCACTGAACAGTTCATATAACGTCTTTATGTGGGGATAACCCGCCAATAGCTCCAGGTGCCGGTTGATCGTTCCCTGGTCGTCCCGGATGGCCGGTCCGGTCTGCACTTCCCGCGGCGGATAGTGTTCCAGCCTCGCCGCCGTCTCCCGGATAATGGGTAGCAGCAGGCTGAAATCGATCTGCTCCTGCCGGCAGAGATCGTTGGCGACGGTATACAGATAATTGGTAAAGTTATTCACCAGCACGGCTGCCACATGACATCTCAACCGGTACTCGTCGCCGGCCCGCTGGACCTGCCGGGCAATACTCCGTGCAAAGCGCTCGAGCAGATCGATATCCTCCGGTAAGGCCGCGTCGATCAACAGCGGAAAGTCGGGAAAAGGCCGGATCTCGCTTCGCAGGCTCTGCAAGGGATACATCACACCGCAACGCTCGCTGACATCGGCAAGCGCCCGGCCGGGTACGGCCCCCGCAGTATGCACCACCAGGCGTCCCGGCAGCCGGAGCGCCTTGTTCACTTCGGGGATCGCCTTATCGCTTAGACACAGGATATAGAGCTCCGCCTGGCGTTCGATCTGCGCCCAGTCGGTCGTATAACCGCACCCCCATTCGCGGGCAAGGACGGCCGCAGCTTCTGCCCTTCTGGCCAGAACCTGTACTACAGTATGCCCGGCCGGGACGATCTTGCTGCCTATTACCGTGGCTACATTACCCGATCCGATGATTACTACCTTCATTTGTTAATTTTGCAGTGCCATGAAGATATCACAAAAATTAGCTCTCCGCTATGCACGCGCCCGCATAAACATTCTATCCCTGACTTCCACCCGTAAAGCCGCTGTCAGGGCCTTTCGTCTTTTCTGCACTCCGCAGCTGCATCTCGCCGGCGAAGGCTCTCCCCTGTTTGCCAAGGGAAGATCGCTGAGCTTCAGATTCCAGGGACACACCGTCCGCGGCCGCTGCTGGCTACCCACGGAACCGCCGACAAAAAAAGTGCTTGTCGCCCATGGTTTCGAATCTTCCTCGCTGATATTCGAAGCCTATATCGCGGCCCTGCTGCAGAAAGGATTCGAAGTGGTGGCCTTCGATGCCCCCGCCCATGGCCGGTCGGGTGGAAAACGAGTGACGCTGCCGAAATATGTCGGCATGCTCCGGATCATCGAACAGGAATTCGGTCCCTTTGATGCCTATATCGGCCATTCCCTGGGCGGCCTTGCCCTCGCACTTTTCCTCGAGACCAGCCCGCATAACGAAAGTACCCGGCTCGTACTCATTGCGCCGGCGGTGGAGACAGCAACGGCATTGCAGACCTTCGCCCGCGTCCTCCATCTGCAACCCGGGGTCGTTCGCGAGATCGACGACTATATCCAGGAGACCAGCGGACAACATGTAGCCTGGTATTCGCTTCGCCGCGCACTGCATAACATCCATGCCGGAATTCTCTATCTGCAGGATAAGGACGACAAGATCACCCCGATCGCCGGCGCGCAGACCATCCGGCAGGATGGGCACCCGAATATCCGGTTCGTCTTTACGTCAGGCCTGGGCCATCGCCGCATCTGCGCGGATACGGAAAGCATGACCCAGATCATCGGATTTCTGTAAAATGTGCGACGCGGCCGCGTCTTTCATCGGGCTATCGTTTTCCTTCCACCATCGGCACAAAGGAAAAATTGTCGAAGATCTCCTGCGTGTAGCCGCCATCTTCCTGGCGCGTCAGCCGCAGCATTCGTTGCACCTGCCCTTCCCCCACGGGGATCACCATCCTGCCGCCGGGCTTGAGTTGCTCCACGAGCCTGGGCGGAATATACGGGGCCGCTGCGGTCACGATCACCTTGTCGAACGGGGCGTATGTCGGCAATCCCTCATAGCCGTCGCCAAAAAAGAATTTTAACCGGGGATATTTTTTAAGATAGGGAAATTGCTTGTTGCCGTCGAATAATTTCTTTTGCCGCTCGATGGTATAGACCTGCGCGCCCATCTCGGCGAGTACACAGGCCTGATAGGCGCTGCCCGTCCCGATCTCCAGGATCTTATCGAAGGGCTTTATCTCCAGCAGCTGGGTCTGATAAGCTACGGTATACGGTTGCGAGATCGTCTGCTCCTCTCCTATCGGGAACGCCCGGTCCTCATAAGCGATCTTGTCGAAAGCGGAATCCATAAAAAAATGCCGCGGGATATGGAGGATGGCATCCAATACCCGTTCGTCCGTAATGCCTTTCTGCCGGACCACCTCGACCAGCTGTCTGCGCAGGCCTTTGTGGCGATATGTATCTTCAAAGGTTCTCATAAACAACCGCAAGATAGGTCCATTTAAAGAATTTTTTATCGGATAGCATTTTCGTTTGTACCTTTTAAGCGTCAATTCATCAACTGCATGTATATGAAAACAACAACCCGTATTAGTCTCTCCGCTTTATTTTTTCTGGAATTCTTTATCTGGGGCGCATGGTATGTGACCATGAGCACCTACCTGGACAAAGTATTACATGCCACGGGCGGACAGGTCGGGGCTGCTTATAGTGCCATGGCCATCGCTACGATCATCTCGCCATTCTTTGTCGGCATGATCGCCGACCGCTTCTTCGATGCCCAAAAGGTCCTCGGCGTCCTTCATCTCGTAGGCGCCGCGCTGCTATATTATTTGACCACCGTCGGCAACCCCAATACGTTCTACTGGGCCGTCCTCGTCTATTCGCTGGCCTATGCTCCCACGCTGGCGCTGGCGAATTCCGTGGCCTTCCGGCAGATGAGCGACCCGGGTAAAGAGTTCGCTTCCATCCGCTTCCTCGGGACCATCGGCTGGATCGCCACCGGATGGCTCATCGACAAGGTCTTCAGGATCTCCGCCGACGAGCTGGTCTTCACATTCAAGATGGCCGCCGTTGCCTCCGCCGCACTGGGCATCCTGAGCTTTTTCCTGCCCAGCACCCCGCCCAAAGCCAAGGGCGAAAAGACGACCTTTGCGCAGATCCTCGGCGTCGACGCCTTCGTGCTCTTCAAGGACAGGTCCTTTACCATCTTCTTTATCGCTTCCGTCCTGATCTGTATCCCGCTTTCTTTTTACTACAGCCTCACGAATCTGTATCTCGTCGATGCCGGGATGCATAACGTGACCAGCAATATGACCTTTGGCCAATTCTCCGAAGCGTTGTTCATCCTGCTCATCCCCTTCCTCTTCCGCACCATCGGTGTGAAATGGATGATCGCGGTAGGCATGATCGCCTGGGTGCTGCGTTTTCTTTGTTTCGGGTTCGGCGACGCGGGCCCGGGTGAATGGATGTTCTTTGCCGGTATCATCCTGCACGGCGTCTGTTTCGATTTCTTTTTCGTTACGGGTCAGATCTATACGGACAGCAAGGCAGGTATCGCGATCCAGAGCTCCGCACAAGGCATGATCACGATGGCGACCTATGGCATCGGCATGTGGATCGGCACGCTCCTCTCGGGCTATGTCAAAGACTTCTATACGGTCAATGGCATCTCCCAGTGGAAAGCCATCTGGATGGTGCCCGCAGCCATCGCCGCCCTGGTCCTCGTTCTCTTTGTCATGTTCTTCAAGGATAACAAAACCCCGACACTCAAACCCGAACCCGTCGCCGCGCTTTGATCGCCGGCGATCTAAACAAAATAAATCTTTTTTATGCCCAATATCGCCATGCTCGGCTCCGGCTTTATTGCCCGGTTCTATGCCGACTCCATCTTAGGCCAGCGAAGCCGCGACAAGATCGTCAGTGTTTATTCCCGTCGTAAGGAAAGCGCCGAAAAATTCGCCAAAGACTATCATTGCAAGCATTGGACCACGGAAATGGAAGAATCCATCGCCCATCCGTCCGTCGACATGGTCTGCATCTCGCTGCCGAACAACCTCCACGAGATCGCCGTCCTGCTTTGCTGTAAACACAAAAAAGCGGTCATGACTACAAAACCGCTCGGCCGTAACGCTACGGAAGCCCGCCGCATGCTCGAAGCGGTAGAGGACGCAGGCATCTTTAATGCCTATCTCGAAGACCTGGTCTACACACCCAAGTTCCTCAAAGCCTATGACAGCGTGAAAAATGGCGCCTTAGGCAGGATATTATGGGCCAAATCACGCGAGACACATCCGGGACCGCATAGCGACTGGTTCTGGGATCTCGAACAGGCAGGCGGCGGCTGTATCCTCGACCTCGGCTGCCATTGCGTAGAGATCGCCCGGAGCTTTATAGGCAAGGATATCAGACCCATGGAAGTCATGTGCTGGGCCGACACCCAGGTAAAACCCATCGACGCCGAAGACCATGCCATCGGCCTGGTGAAATACGAGAACGGGGCCATCGGCCAGTTCGAGGTCAGCTGGACATTTCGCGGAGGCCTCGATCTGCGCGACGAGGTCATGGGCACCGAAGGCACGATCTGGATCAATAACTTCCTGCGCACCGGTCTCGAAATGTTTACCACGGGAAAAGGCGCGGATTACGTTTCCGAAAAATCCGAAAGCAACAGCGGCTGGCTGTTCCCCGTCGGCGATGAGCTCAATGACCTGGGATATAATCACATGTTCACCGACGTATTCAAGACCTTTGAAGATGGCAAAATGCCAAAAGAAACCTTCTACGATGGCTATGTGGTCAACGCCGTGCTGGATGCCGCCTATCGCTCGGCCAAAACA
>DASZOW010000157.1:0-3984 GCA_035550615.1 Puia sp. | reverse complement strand
GCATGCGAGAAGCTGGTGAAGACCAACGCGCCATAATGGGCGCGGCCGCCGCCAAAAGCGCGGGCCGCTGATGCCCGGGTGCTGTCGCCGAAGCCCTTGCACGGGGGCGTTATTCATTTCTCAAACTTATTTATCCGTTTATTTTGTTTGCAGGCTGGTTTCGAGCTGTATGATGTGTTTTGCGGCGTATTCGTTCTTCGGGTTCAGCGCGAGGCTGCGTTTGAAGTTCTCGAGGGCGAGGGCTTTTTCGCCGAGGGCCTCATAGCCTTCCGCGAGGCTGTCGAAGCACATGGCGCTTTTGGGATTGAGGCTGAGATTGAGCTTGAAGATGGCGACGGCGTCCCGGGGTCTTTTCTTGTCCATTAGCAGGAAGCCATATTCGTTGAGATCTTCATCGGAGAGATCGAAGCCGGGATTTTTCAGCAGCTCTTTTCTGGCGTCGTCGGCTTTGTCGAATCCCCGGGCTTCTACCGCGGTGCTGAACTCCCGTATGGATGCCGGCGAGTGATAGCCTTCCCCCGACCAGAGGATCGACCAGCAGGGGGCGTCGCCGAAAAACAGGTCATATAACTGCTGGGTGGCAAAAAGCCCGCGCCAGTTGTGTACAAAGTAGACCAGGGATTCTTTGGTGTCGGGGAAGACGATATAGTAGGCTTTGAAGTCGCCGTTGTCGCCCCAATGCCAGAAGGCCTGGCCTCTGCGCTCATCGGGATGCGGCGTATTATGACGATCGGGACCGGAGGCGGAGGTGGAACTGCGGTCTGAGGTGGGGCCAGAGCTTGAGGCGGAGGTGGAGCTGCGGTCTGAGGTGGGGCCAGAGCTTGAGGCGGAGCCGAAGCTTGAGCCGGTGGCATATTCTTGCAGACCGACGCCGAGACCCCAGCAGATATGGCCGGTGGCCGCTGTGGGTTTGTGATGAAACCAATTACCGGGCGTGGCCGGGGTCAGCATCATTTTATGGGTTGCGGGTTTGAGGCCCTGGCCTTTGGCGACGGCCTTCAGGAACAGCGTATAGTCGTGTGCGTTGGTGAGCAGGCTATAGGCGGCATTCGCCGTGGAATGATCTTTGACGGCCCGGGGACTGTCGCCAAACGCGGAGACGCTGTCGAAACGCGGCTCCCAGACATAGCTGCTGCTGGTCATCTTCAGGGGTTTGAAGACTTCTTCGCGGGCGAGTTCGTCGAGGGTTTTGCCGGTGATCTTCTCCACTACATGTTGCAGGAAGACATAGCCTTCGCCGGAATAGGAAAAACAGCTGTCGGGTGGAAAAAGGAGGCGGGCGCCGGCGGAATCGCCCCAGTTCGGCAAACCGGTGGTATGTCTGAGAACCATCCGCGCCGTGATCCGCGAGTAGGCGGGATTGCCGGGATCGAAACGGTTATAGGTCCCGAGATAGGCGAGCAGCGAGGTGTCGAGGTTGAGCTGGCCGCGGTCGTAGAGGCGCAGGACGACATAGGCGAAGACACATTTGCTCAGTGAGGCGGCCTCGAAGATGGTATTAGGGGTTACGGGGTGGGTCGAATCACCGGTGGTGCCGAGGTTGTAGATTTCGGTGTGTTTGCCATGGGTATAGATCAGCTGGATGCCAGGCAGATTGTATTGTTGCAAGATGTCCCGGATGCGGGCCGACTTGTCGGATCGCGTGGCTGTGGGGCCGGTGGAAGGTTGGGCTGCCGCGGGTTCCGTAGCGGGGTGGGTGGCAGATTGTGCGGTTGCGGGTCCTGCGGCGAGGCGGGTAGCGGATTGCGCGGCTGCGTGGAGGGGGCTCAGTAGGACTGCCAGGATGGTCAGCGGACAGGCGGCCAGGCCGATGGCGAGGCTGAAGATATTTATGGCGGAGAAGGCCCTCCGGCGCCCGAGACTGCGCCAGGCGATCCGGATATAGTTGACGAACATGCGCTTTGAGTTGATTTATATTGTCTGTCGGGATTTTGGAGGGGAATGTTGCATGGGGGCCGCGACAGCCGGGATATGTGCAGGAGACGGGACAGTGGGGCCCCGGGCGATTGTGCAGAAGACAGGACAGCGAGGCCCCGGGAGATTATGCGGAAGAGGGAACGGAGGGGACAGGGGGATTATGCGGAAGACGGGTCGGAGGGAACCGGGTGATTATGCAGAAGACGGGACAGCGGGCCG
Organism: Puia sp.; assembly: GCA_035550615.1. Taxonomy (GTDB): domain Bacteria; phylum Bacteroidota; class Bacteroidia; order Chitinophagales; family Chitinophagaceae; genus Puia. The sequence continues at coordinate 1,848 of DASZOW010000157.1, read as the reverse complement.
GGGGATATTAGGGGATGTTTAGCGTTGGCCGGGAAAAGGAATTGCAGTAACTTTCCGGAAATACTTTTTTTATGTCAACGACAACCAGGACCATGACGACGGCTGAGATTGCCGATCGTCTCGTCGACCTTTGCAAAAAAGGCGATTTCGAAGGGGCTCAGAAGGAGTTGTATGCCGAAGATGCGGTGAGCATAGAGCCGCACGGCACAGGCGATTTCCAGAAAGAGGTTCAGGGTTTGGATGCTATTCTTGAAAAAGGTAAGAAATGGGCGGACATGGTCGAAGAGACGCACGGGATGACTGTGTCGGAGCCTTTGGTAGCCGACAGCAGCTTTGCTGTGACGATGACCATGGACATCACCATGAAGGGTCGTGGCCGCATGAGCATGACCGAACTATGTATCTACCATGTCAAGGATGGCAAGATCGTTTCTGAACAGTTCTTTATGTAATCGCTAATGATCGTCCTTAGGACGATGGACCGGAGGTCCGCTCAAACAGCAACTATTATTATGCGTCAACTCTGCATTTCCAGGGCGATGCTTTTTGGCATCGCCTTTTTTTCTGTCCTTACTGTCAGCGCCCAGAAATTCGAAGAGCTTGCGAAGACCCCGCCCATGGGTTGGAACAGCTGGAATAAATTTGCCTGTGATGGGATCAATGAAACGGTGATCCGCGAGATGGCGGACGCGATGGTGTCCAGCGGCATGCGGGATGCCGGATATCAATATATCGTAATCGATGACTGCTGGCAGGTGGGCCGGGACAGCGCCGGCAATATCGTCGCCGACCAAACGAAGTTTCCGCATGGGATCAAGGCCCTTGTCGATTATATCCATGGTAAAGGGCTGAAATTCGGCATCTACACCTGCGCTGGCAGAAAGACCTGCGCCGGCAGACCCGCGAGTCAGGGGTATGAATTCCAGGATGCGCGGCAATATGCGGCCTGGGGTGTAGACTATCTCAAAGAGGACTGGTGCAATACGGGTTCCGAAGATGCGCAGTCTGCGTATACGCTGATGCGTGATGCGTTGTATAAGGCTGGACGGCCGATAGTCTTCAGTCTTTGTGAATGGGGCTCGCATAAGCCCTGGCATTGGGCCGCGGATGTTGGCCATCTGTGGCGCACGTGCGGAGACATCGGCAATAACTGGAGCTACCTGGCAGCGGGTGATGGCCGGCCTTCCGGCGGCAGCGTGATCGCGAACCTGGATCTGCAGCAGGGGTTGGAAAAATATGCGGGTCCCGGGCATTGGAACGATCCGGACATGCTCGAGGTGGGCAATGGCGTCCTGACAACGGAAGAGGAGCGGTCGCATTTTAGTCTTTGGTGTATGCTGGCGGCGCCGCTGATGGCGGGCAACGATCTGCGGAATATGTCGGCGGAGACCAGGGCGATACTGACGAATCGCGAGGCGGTACAGATCGATCAGGACCCGCTGGGCCGGCAGGGGTACGTGGTTTCGATCCATGAAGATCTCGAGGTCTTTGAAAAACCGCTGTCGGGCGGTGATATGGCCGTATGTTTATTTAATCGCGGCGACCAGCCGAAGAAGCTGGACTTTCCGTGGTCCCGGTATAAGATCGGTGCGGGAATGGAGATCCGCGATCTGTGGAAACATCAGGGGCTGGGCAATACGAGTTCGGAATTCATGGGAACCATCGGGCGGCATGAGGTGATCATGCTGCGGCTAAGCAAATCGGCCATGAAATAGCCGGGTGGGCTCGGGCAATGGTGAGCCTATCTGACCGTCGTCGTATCTCCGGCCGGGGGCACGGTGGCTGCCGGCGCGAGGGTGTCCTTGGGATTGGGAATAAAATTCGGATGATCCCGCCGGTATTGATAGA
>DASZOW010000156.1:0-3812 GCA_035550615.1 Puia sp. | reverse complement strand
TGTGCTGCAAAAGCTGAGCTGGTATTATTATCTGCGTGGGGATCAGCGGCGGGCCGACAGTTGCCGGCGTGAGGTATTGCGTCGTGGGAATGCGGAGGCGGATGCCGACCAGCAGGCGTTGAAGGAAGCGCAGAGCGGCCGATGGCCGAACCGGACCCTGCTGAAGGCAAGGTTGCTGAGCGATGGCGGTTATCTGCCGGAGGCGTTGCAGAGTTTGCAGGGGCTGAATGCCGCGAGCTTTACCGATCCCGTGGAGAGATGCGAATATGCTTACCGGCTGGGGCGGATCTATGATGGGTTGGGCAGGGATGAGGAGGCCATTGCCGCGTATATGAATACCATCCGTTCCGGAGAATCCCTCCGGGAGTATTATGCTGCGCGGGCGGCGTTGCAGGCCGGGTATATTTATGAGCGGAGGGGGGACAAGGCGGGGGCGATCGCATTTTTTCAGCGATGTATCGGCATGAAGGATCACGATTATAAGAACTCCCTGGATCAGCGGGCGAAGGCGGGGATTGCGAGGTGTAAGGGGAGTTAGGCGGGCAGCGACCGGCGGATCGAATGGCTCACGGCATGTGGGAATTTTGTGAGGGAACCAATCAGCTGAAATACCTAAATTGCCGGGCGGATGTTAAAGAGCATACACATACAGAATTATGCGATCATCGATGATCTGACCATCGAGCTTTCCGGGCAGCTGAATGTCATCACGGGTGAGACCGGTGCGGGTAAGTCTATTCTCATGGGAGCATTGTCGTTGATCCTCGGGGACCGCGCCGATACGGCGGTATTGTTGCAACGCGATAAGAAATGTGTGGTGGAGGGCGTATTTGCCGTTGGGGCCAGGAAGGCGGTGCTGGATTTTTTTGCAGGCAGCGATCTGGATATTTCATCCGGCGACGGAGATGTTAGCGATGGCGAGGTGGTGGTCCGGCGGGAGATAGCGCCTTCCGGCAAATCGAGGGCTTTTGTGAATGATACGCCGGTGAACCTGGAACAATTGCGAAAGCTGAGCTCTATGCTGGTGGATCTGCACCGGCAGTTCGATACGCTGGAATTGGGTGAATCCGATTTTCAACGGGAGGTGCTGGATGCGCTGGCGGGTCAGGGTGGGGTTTTGCAGGCTTATCAAACCGTCTACCGGGATTGGCAGGCCGCTTCGCGGGAGCTGGCTACGTTGCGGGAGCAGCAGGCGCAGTTCACCAGGGAGTACGATTATAATAAATTCATGTTCGACGAGCTGAATGAGCTGGCCCTTAGAGAGAATGAGCTCGAGGCGCTGGACCAGGAGTTGAAATTGCTGACCAATTCGGAGGGGATCAAGACGGCCTTGTCGAGGATCTACTATGAGCTGCAGGAGGGTGAGCAGCCGGTGGTACAGCAATTGCGGTCGCTGGTGCATCAGCTGCAAAGCTATTCGTCGTTGCATACGGAGCTTTCGGGGTTGTCGCAGCGATTGCAGTCGGTGCAGATAGAGCTGCAGGATATTGCCGGCGAGGTGGAGCGGATCAATGAGGAAGTCAATCATGACCCGAAGCGGATCGAGGAGATCAATGAGCGGTTGTCGATGGGCTATAAGCTGTTGAAGAAACATGGAGTGCAGGAGACGGCGGGGTTGCTGGAGGTCTTGCGACAACTGGAACATAAGTTAGAGGATTCGCTGCAGGTCGATGCGGGCATTGCGGCTGGGGAGAAGGAGGTGCAGCGTTTGTGGCAGGAGGCGAGGAAAAAGGCGGAGCAGCTGTCCAGGGGTCGCCAGGTACAGATAGAGGGGCTGCAGGACAAGGTGAATAAATTGCTGAAGCAGGTAGGGATGCCCGGTGCGCGGTTGAAGGTGCAGATAGCTCCTGTGGAGCTGAACTTTTTTGGCGGGGATGCCATCGAGTTCCTGTTCGATGCCAATAAGAGCAACCGGTTCGAGCCGATCCGCAAGGTTGCTTCGGGGGGTGAGCTAAGCCGGCTGATGTTATGCATCAAATCGCTGGTGGCCGAGTCGATCGATCTGGCTACGCTTATCTTCGACGAGATCGATACCGGGATATCCGGGGAGGCCGCGAAGCAGGTAGCGATCATCCTGAAGAACCTGGCCAGGCGGCGCCAGGTGATCTGCATCACGCATCAGCCGCAGATAGCGGGTAAGGCCGACGCCCATTATTTTGTGTATAAGGCCGTCAGGGGCGAGTCCATTAAAACCAATATACGTATTCTCAGCCAGGAGGAGAGGATCACGGCGATCGCCCAGATGCTGAGCGGGGAGAAGCCGACGGCGGCGGCGTTGGAGAATGCCAGGGAGATGGTATTATCATGAGACAACGTTCAGTGTTCATACTACTGGTGCTGATCATTTCCATTGCGCCGGTGTATTATTTCAACCGGTGGTTGCTGCGGGTGATGCGGCCGCGGGAGAATGCCGGAAGGTTCTTTTTATTTCTCTTTGCGAATTTTGTGTTGATCATCGTGTACACCGTGCTGGTGGTAGGTATGGTGGTGAGGTTGTTTGGGCGGTAAATAGCGAATGGGCTATATTTGGCGGAAAATTCAATCTATGTCATACAACCTGCTTAAAGGGAAAAAAGGGATCATATTCGGCGCATTGGATGAAAAGTCCATTGCGTGGAGGACGGCTTTAAAGTGTTATGAGGAGGGTGCGCAGCTGGTGCTGACGAATGCGCCGGTGGCTTTACGGATGGGGGAGATCAACAAGCTGGCGGAGGCGGTGAAAGCGCCTGTGATCGGCGCCGATGTCACGAGCATGGATGATCTGAAGAAGCTTTTCGAGGAGTCGATGAAACATTTCGGCGGGGGGATCGATTTTATTCTTCACTCTATAGGGATGAGCCTGAATGTCCGAAAGGGCAAAAGCTATACCGAGATCGATTATGAATGGAACAAGAAGACGTTGGATATATCGGCCATGTCGTTGCATCGCGTGTTGCGGACGGCGTGGGACCTGGATGCGTTGACTGAGGGTGCGAGCGTGGTAGCGTTGACGTATATCGCGGCTCAGCGGGTGTTCCCCGATTACAATGAGATGGCGGATGCGAAGGCGTTGCTCGAGAGTGTGACGCGGAGCTTCGGATATTATTATGGGGTAAAGAAGAAGGTGCGGGTCAATACCGTGAGCCAGAGTCCGACGAGGACGACGGCGGGGAGCGGAGTCAAGGGTTTCGATGGGTTTATCTCGTATGCGGAGAAGATGAGCCCATTGGGAAATGCTTCTGCCGATGAGTGTGCAGGTTACCTGACCACGTTATTCAGCGATCTGACGAAGATGGTGACGATGCAGAACCTGTTTCACGATGGCGGATTTTCGTTAACGGGAGTTACTGAAGCGGTGATCAACCAGATGGAGAAATAAGATGCAAAAGAGAAGCGCCCTGGCGGGCGCTTCTTACTAATATTCATCCTCGTTGAAAAAGAAATCTTCTTGTGAAGGGTAGTCGGGCCAGATGTCGTCTATTCCTTCGTAAATCTCTCCTTCGTCTTCCAGTTCCTGCAGGTTCTCTACTACTTCGATGGGAGCACCGGAACGAATAGCGTAGTCGATCAGTTCATCCTTAGTAGCCGGCCAGGGGGCATCTTCCAGGTAGCTGGCTAATTCAAGTGTCCAAAACATCGTTCTTAATTTTCCGCAAAAGTAATTTTTAAAATGATTTTTCCAAATTTTCTTCGTAAGGTTGCGATTTAAATTATTAGTATGTTAACAGCCAAGGGAATAGAAAAATATTATGGAGACCTATGGGTGTTGAAGGGTGTGGATGTAGACATAAAAAAAGGAGAGATCGTGAGTATCGTGGGGCCTTCCGGTTCCG
>DASZOW010000155.1:0-3888 GCA_035550615.1 Puia sp. | reverse complement strand
TGCTGATGGACATCAACATGAACCCGGTGAACGGGATCGAAGCCACCCGGACGATCCGCGGCTTTGCGCCCGGCATCAAGATCATCGGTGTTTCCGTACAGGCGGAACGATCCTATGTCAGCGAGATGCTGCGGAACGGGGCCAATGGCTATGTAACGAAGAACTCGCCTAGCACCGAAATGGTGATGGCCATCGATGAAGTGTTGGCCGGCAAGACCTATCTCTGCGAAGAAGTAGGTCATCTGCGCCCGGCTGCCGGAGAATTCGCGCAAGCCGGGACCTGACGGATTTGGACGGGAACCCAACGTCTTTGCTAACGTATTTTGCGCTGCGGTCTAGCGAATTTCCGCGAGCTCCCCCTCGACAGTAGATTCGTCTTTGAACGCTATCCGCGCTTTTAGCCCCAGCAGCTCGAACATCACGTTATCCTCTTCGAAAGACGGATTGGGAGTCGTGAGCAATTTCTCGCCCGTAAAGATCGAGTTGGCGCCGGCCATGAAACATAACGCCTGTTCGGCCTGGCTCATTTCAGCCCGCCCCGCGCTGAGTCTCACCATGGTCGCCGGCATCAGGATGCGGGCGGTAGCGATCATGCGGATCATATCCCACACGTCTACCTTAGGATTATTCTCGAGCGGCGTTCCTTTGACACGCACCAATGCGTTGATAGGTACGCTTTCGGGATGTTGCGCCAGGTTGGAGAGGGTATGCAGCATCTGAATGCGGTCGTCGTGTGTTTCCCCGAGCCCGATGATCCCGCCGCAGCATACCGTGACCCCGGCTTTGCGGACATTGTCGAGGGTCTTCAACCGGTCGTCATAGGTCCGGGTGGAGATGATCTCGCTATAATATTCGGAAGAGGTGTCGAGGTTGTGGTTATAGGCATAGAGCCCCGCGTCCGCGAGCCGTTTAGCCTGGTGTTCATTCAGCATGCCGAGGGTACAGCAAACTTCCATCCCCATTGCGTTGACGCCTTTCACCATGTCGATCACCCGGTCGAAATCCTTGTTGTCCCGCACCTCGCGCCAGGCGGCGCCCATACAAAAACGGGTCGAGCCGGCAGCCTTGGCCCTGGCGGCGTATTCCAGCACTTCTTCCTTTTTCATCAGCGCCTGTACATCGACGCCGGTATTGTAGCGGGCCGCCTGCGGGCAGTAGGCGCAGTCTTCCGGGCAGCCGCCGGTCTTGATGGACAGCAGCGTACATACCTGTACTTCGCCGATGGCATTGTATTGACGGTGCAGGGTAGCCGCACGGTAGATCAGGTCGAGCAGGGGAGTATCGTAAATCTCTTTGATCTCGGAGATCGTCCAGTCGTTTCTCTTCATAAAATACTAGTGATTTAAGTTGACGGGCACGGGCAAAAATAGGACAAAAGCCGATAGCTAACGATTTTCTCTCTATCTTTATCGAAATCGAGACAGTTTATGTTCGCCCATAAAAAGTTCCTGCTCTTTACGGGCCTATTGGTCTTGTTGGCGCTGCTCAATTTCCTGTTCAGGAAGAAGATGCATTTCGCTTATGCCGACCTTCTCTCCTATAACAGCCTTTACGCCGTTAAAGAACAATTCAACATTACCTATCTCGGCAGGCTGAAGCGTGATTCCATTCTGATGCGATTTAGCGGCGAGAATAATTCATCTCAAAATGATTTTCAGGTATTTTGCGGCGATAAGAAAATAGCGGAGACGCGGGCTCCCGATCTCAGAATGCGCCCATTTCCGACCTGCAACCGGTATAAGATCCGGGTCAATAACAAGGACAGTTTTGACATACAGATAGAAATGCTCAATGGAGAGATCTTCCATGGAGATACCTTTCCCTGGTTTTCGCTTTTTCAACCTATTGTCAGAGGGCGCCTGCGTTCCACCGCCGATTGGACCTGGAAAGAGGATTGGGATCCTTCGGCGGAAGACAAAGGGTTTGCCGAACGGATATTGCGGGATTCCATGCAGATACGGCAAGATCAGACAGCCCGGGAAAAGGTCATCCGGATTGCCAGGTATCTGCTGTCACGTACGGTGAAAAAACGTGGACCGCCTGCCGATATCATGCCTGCCTCCCCCCTGGCGCAATGGCGCTATGTTCTTTCCGGCAGGTCCTTGCTCCAGTGCGGGAATTACGCCAGGATATTCGCTTATTTCTCCTATAAGGCGGGAGTACCTTGCCGGCTGATCCAATGCACTACCGCACCGGTGGATGGACTTGTCAACGGAGATCACGTATACAACGAAGTATATCTGGCGGAGGAGGGGCTTTGGGCTTACGTCGACCTGATGGACGCGAATGTCTTTGTGCGGAAAAACGGCCGATTCCTGAACATGATCGATATCCAGCGGCTGCTGCGGTATGATGGACCCGATCCGGGGTTTACGGCTTTACATTACAGAGATGATAGCCTGGTGGAGCTTCCTTACAGGGAAGCATCCGTATGGGGCAAGGACTATTTCAACCCTAATAATGAATTTTGCTTTTATTACGGCAATTATTCCAGCATCACGCTGTCTCGCACACCCTGGGACAAGATTGTCCATTTCCTTTATCCCAAACCATATTATGCCCTTTATTCGGATAACATGGATTTTCCAGGATTTCCTTTCTACATCCGCCTGGTCACCCAGTTTGCCTTCGTTGCGGGCCTGGCTGTGTGGCTGTTGTGGGGCGGCCTACAGGTATTTCAGATTTGTTTTAGGCGTCAGGGTAAGTAAACTTTCATACATGAGCCGGATGGTCTGTTCGACATCCTTCCTGTGCAGCATTTCTACCGTCGTATGCATATAGCGGAGCGGAATGGAGATGAGCACGGAGGGGCAGCCGTCGTTAGCATACGCAAAGGAATCGGTGTCGGTGCCTGTGCTCCGCGATACCGCCCGCATTTGTACGGGAAGACCGTGTTTGGCGGCCGTATCCTGCACGATCGCCAGCAGCTTGTTATGTACCGCCGGTCCAAAGGCCAGCGACGGCCCCTTGCCGCAGGCGATATCGCCTTCCACCATCTTATTGATCATCGGCGTAGTGGTATCATGGGTGACATCGGTGATGATGGCGATATTGGGACGGATACGGCGGGCGATCATCTCGGCGCCGCGAAGACCTACTTCTTCCTGAACCGCATTGACCACATACAGGCCATAAGGCAATTTCTTTTTGTGCTCTTTTAAGAGCCGTGCGACCTCCGCGATCATGAAACCGCCGATGCGGTTGTCAAAGGCGCGCCCGATCAGGTAGTCATAGCCCAGTTCGGCATAGCCATCCTGGTACGTGACGACGGCGCCGATATGGACGCCGAGATCCTCCAGCTCTTTTTTGCTGCGGGCGCCGGTATCGAGGAACAGGCTATCTACCTTGGGATGCGGTTCCTTGGTGTCGGGATTGCCCAGCCGCGTGTGGATGGCCGGCCAGCCGAAGACGGCCGGAACGGGACCTTTTTTCCCGTGGATGAATACCCGCATCCCCGGAGCGATCTGGTGATCGACGCCGCCATTCCGTTTCAGATAAAGCAATCCCTCCGCCGTCATATAGTTGACAAACCAGCTGATCTCATCGGCATGCGCTTCGATCACGACCTTGAAAGGAGCGTCGGGATTCACCACGCCGACCGCCGTGCCATAAGGATCGGTGAAATAGCTGTCTACATATGGCCTCAGATAATCGAGCCAGAGTTTCTGGCCGCTGCTTTCAAAACCCACGGGAGACGGATTGTCGATATATCTTTTGAGAAAATCCCAGGACTTGTTCGTAAGGATCGATGCCGGTTCGCTATGCGCACTTTTTGCCATTGGTAGAATGCTTATTTTTTGCCGAAAGACTTCAATTAGGGGACAAATGTACTTAAATCCTGAAAATCAGCATCAACAGCCCGGAAATCGCCATGAGGCCATCGAGTAC
>DASZOW010000154.1:0-1728 GCA_035550615.1 Puia sp. | reverse complement strand
GCCAGATCGCGGGCAGCATTGTAATTCTCATAATCCGCCGGAAGCTTTCTTCCATCCGTATACTCATTATAGAACCACGGATCTCCAACGGCAAACACAGTCCCTTTGCCTACTTTCGCGACCGCCATGATGACATTACCGGCGTCGGTAAACGTCGGTTTTGCTGGCCCGCTCAGCTTCAGGGTGCTGAGTTCTTTAATGTAAATTTTATGAGTTGATTTGAAAATTGCATCCTGTACTGTCATGGTAAAGGCGCCCATCGCGTACTGGCTGCCTGTGACCTTATGGTAGCAGTCGAAATTAAAATGTACCCCGAATCGCTCCGCCAGGTGGTTAAAATGTGTAAACTCGCAGTTGGCCGAATCGTTGCTCATCAGCACCAGCACCCCGCCGGCCTTGACCCAGGTCTCGATGGCGTCGATGTCCCGGTCGTTCGGATAATTCGGCGAAGCCGATTCCTTTTCATTGTCTGGATCGACGATGATATAAACAGCGGCCTTTTTCAGATTATCGGCCCTGGGCGCCACCGGCAGCGAATCCGTGTGCGCTCCCTGCATCCGGAAGATATGCCCCCAGATCGCATACCCGCTGTTGGCGAGATCCTCCCAGGTATAGTGATACCGCACTTCGGCGCCCGTGACATCCTTGCGCCGTTCGTTGTTGAAGTAGTAGTCCAGCAGCACCGTCTTGCCGGTAGGCAGCGGCATCGCCATCTCATCGGCGGCCAGCAGAAAGGCCCCGATCCCTTTGGGGTCATTGGTAACCACCTTCTCGCTGATATAATAGGCATAGCTGCCATCCCGGTTGGGCGTGCCCCCAAGCCCGCTGACGCTGACCGTGCCCTGCAGATCGGAACGGTCATCCGAAACATGCGTCACAAACTTCCGCAAGATTCCCTGGTAACCTTTCTCGGCGGTCCGGTGATAGCTCGCCGGCAGATAGCCCATGCGGGCGCCCTTGGCAAGCGTATAGACAAACATACAGCTGGCCGAGGCTTCCAGGTAATTTCCCTTTTCCCCCGGCTTGTCCAGCACATCCCACCAGCAGCCGCTGGCCGGGTCCTGTACTTTCTGGATGGCTGCCGCATAACGCTGCAGGATCGCCACCAATGTTTTCCTACCCGGATGATTCGCCGGGAAATGGTCCAGCGCATCTACCAGCGCCATACCATACCAGCCCATCGCCCGCGCCCAGAAATTCGGCGAATGACCGGATTGTTTGTCGGCCCATTTCTCTTGCCGCGATTCATCCCATCCATGATACAGGAGACCGGTACGCGGATCGCGCGTATGTTGTTCGATCAGCGCGAACTGTTTGGTGATATCGTCAAAAACACTGTCTTCATGAAAAAGCGCGGCGTATTCCGCAAAAAACGGCTGAGCCATATACAGCCCGTCGAGCCATACCTGCTCCGTATATCTCTTCTTATGCCAGAAGCTGCCTTCAGAGGTCCGCGGTTGTTCCGCCAGTTGCCGGCGAAGCGTCGTCGCCGCCGTATGATATCTCTGCTGCCCCGTCACCTCGTATAGCATCAGCAGGATGCGGCCGAGCAGGATATTGTCCAGGTTATAATCTTCCAGTTTGTACGTCCGGATGTTCCCCTCTTTATCCACGAGCCGGTCCATCTGGTGCTGAATATATTTGAAGTAACGCCCATCGCCCGTATTGTACCAAAGTCCCTGCAGACCTTTCCACACAACCCCTTCGTCATACGTCCAGCGCATCTTG
>DASZOW010000153.1:0-5877 GCA_035550615.1 Puia sp. | reverse complement strand
TAATCGGTATTCAACCCCGTGACCGCATCACACGCCCGATGCAAAAAAGCCCGCGCCGAATCGGCGCAATCGCGATAGAATTGTTCATGTCCATCACCGGCATACATCGCCCAGACCTCTAAAAATGCAGGCAGCTGGTAGGAAGGATCGGTCCAGTTGTAATTACCACCCTCTGGCGTAAAGGTGATGATCTTGTGCTGCGTATTGATCAGGTTGTAGATGCCGCCGGTGCCGTCCTTCTTCCACATGGCATCCAAAATGCGCCGGGCCTCTGCATAATAGTCGATGCCGGTATGGTTCCCCCAACGGTTAGCGGCAAACAGCAGATCGGTAATAAAATATAACTCTCCGTCCGAGGCCGTCCCCTCGGAGTTCTTCCTCATGGTGGCCGGATTGATGCTCCACGCAAAATAGCCGGCGCGATCTCCATCCTGGTGCTGCAGATATTTTTTCGACCAACGCCAGATGCGGTCGAAGACGTCTTTTTTATCCAGCTGCACCGCGATCATCATTCCGTATGACAATCCCTCCGTTCGTGCATCATGATTCTTCAGATCGGACACATACCCCATAGTGTCGCCCACCTGGAAATAGACCTTATGCGGCCCTTCGAACAGGTCCCGGTAAGCGTTGCTCACCTTGGCCTCGATCGCCGCCGGGGAATAACCGGCCTCTAAAAAGACGTTTCGATACTGCGCGACACCGCGCAACCCGGATATCACCAGGATTATGAGGAATGCAATCGATTTCATACGCTAAATTTAGTCGAAAATAGGGGGATGAACAATCATCCCCCATTCTGATTGCCTGATTTGCTGTATGAAAAAAAACTTAGTATCCCGGATTCTGGAAGGCCGCCTTCGCCGCGGGCGAAATATCCATCGCGTCGATCTGGCCCTGCGGAATGGGTTGCAGGAAAAGCTGCGGGGTTATCGTACGGGTATTGGTTATAGGCGTATGATTGCTATAGGCTATCCCGCCAATCGTATAGGTGCCGTAATTATAGCCTTCCTGGTTATCCATGCCGAATCGTTGCGTGCGCACGAGATCATAGAACCGGTAACCTTCTCCATAATATTCGCGGGACCGCTCGGCAAGAATATAGCCGACAGTGATCGTCGCAGGCGTCGCAGCCACCATTTGCGCGCTGAAGTCGGCAACATACGCGGTATTCTGCGCATTGCTGAACTTCCATTTCCCGGCCCGGGCACGAATAATATTGATCAGCCCAAGCGCCGTTCCATCGTTGGCATAACGTCCCGTCACCGGCGCGGTCGTGGCCCCCTTAACGGCTGCTTCCGCCGCGATGAAGAACAGCTCCGAGAACTTGGCGCCCGTATAAGGCCGTGTACTGCCGGCATTGGGATTCCCCAGACCGCCATTGTTATCCGTGCGGTAGGGCCCCAGTTTCCAGATACCCGGGTAAACGATCCGGTTGATCGCACTCGGCTCGATCACATAGTCCGCGCGACCGGGAAGCACACCAGCCCCGATGCTGCTCTTATACACATTATTGGAATAGTCGACGCCCCCGGCATTATTGTCGAGAAAAGTAAGCACCGGGCTGCCCTCGGTGATCGGCAGATCGTTGGCGTTATAAAGCTGGGCATAAGGCAGCCCCGCTTCTTTCATATTGCAACGGTAGACGGTCGTAAAGGTCCCATCATAACGGGAATCATCCGTTTTGTCGGCAAACGTCTTGGTGAACACCTCGATAGGCGGCGCATTGCGCACCCACGGCCGGCCACCCCATTGGACCGACGCACGCTGCACGGAATTCACGGCGCTCCATGAGTTTGACGAGCTGGAGCTCGTGATCGTCGGATAAGACCAGGTCTGGAACCAGCCCGACCAGTTGTCCGGCGTTCCCCCCGCGCCGTACGTCAGGCTGCTCACATTGTACTGGGTGCTTTGCTGCGTATGATCCGAGAACAACATGCATTCGTTGTTATAATCGTTCGTAGCCACATTGACATCGTAGTAGGTCGGCTGCAACCCGAATGGTCCCGGATTCTCGATCGCATTGGTGGCGATATTATACGCCTGCTGGAAATAGTAAGCGGCGTCATGGCCGTCAGGGTCCGTCCTCGGGCTTCCGGCTTCCACCGGGTAGGAGGGAATATTATTCGGATTCTGAAGCCACCAGCCATAGGTTAAATAAGCCTTTGCGAGGAACAGCTGGGCGGTCTGTTTGGTAACCGCGCCGACAACGCGCTGGCTCGAAGGCAGATTGGCAACGGCGGTGTCGAGGTCGGGAAAGATGCATTTGGTATAAACAATGGACACCGAATCGCGCACCGAACCGCGAGCCGTCGATGTGTTGAACTTCAGTCTACCGGAACCCAGGTCCAGGGGAACGCCGCCGAATGTCTGCACCAGCAAAAAATAGTCATGCGCCCGGAAAAAATGCGCCTCCGCCAGCAGCGCGGGCGATACCCCCGCCGCAAGCCCATATTGAATGACGCCGCTGGCGGTATTGATATACGGGAACGTATTACCCCATAGCTGGCCGGCATCGCTCAACGTGGGGATCGGATGGACGCCCGGCACGGAATAATCCTGCGCCTGAAAATTGCTGCCGCTGCCACCGCTTTGCCCCCAGGTGGTCTCGTCGGTTCCGCACTGGCACATATTCCAATAATAAGCATTCCCATAAATGTTCCGCAGATGCGCGTACAAGGCCGTGAGACCGCCGACGACACCGTTTTGGGTCTGAAAATATTCGGGTGTAAAATTGGCGCGGGGCGTCTCCTTCAGGACTTTCGTGCATCCGCTCATGAGCAGCAAGCCCAGGGAACCGGCGCCCATACATATATTGATCAGTATTCGCTTCATTTGTTTTCTTTTTAAAATGTTACGCTTAAGCCAAGAATATAATTACGCGTGGACGGCGTATTCGTGCCGATCGTAAGGATACGGTGCAGCGCCGCAGGCAGCGTCACCGCAGCGTTCTGGTCGCCATACGAGTTGGTTTCGGGATCCATGCCGGAGAACTTCTCATACGGGGAGAAGAACACAAACGGGTTCTCCACCGTGCAATAAACCCGCATCCCGCCGATCCCCGCGCGCTTCAGCCACTTTTGGTCAAAGCTGTAGCCCAACGTCATCGTCCGGATCTTGAGATAAGAGGCGCTGAAATAACCCAAAGTGCTGCCGTATGCGGGATTGTCGCCGCCGACGCCGCCTGGCCTCGGACCGAAGGTGTTGAAATCGTTCGCGTGGCTATTCGTAGGTGTCCAGTAAGGAATATTCACATTGTTTCCCGACCTGGTATTCAGGTTGTCGAGATAACCGCCGGAGCCGTAAAGCGTGCTGACTAAGGTGCCGCCGCTCGTGAAAATACCGGTAATCGTCAGATCCAATGATTTATATCCCACACGCGTGTTGAACCCGCCCTCGAAATTGGGCTCCATATTATAGATCTGCCGGTCATCATTGTCGAGCGTCGTTCCGGCCTGGTTCTTCCGGTTGGGTACGCCGTTGACAAAATGCAGCGACGTGTCGTTCTTGTTGTAGGCGACCTTGATCATTCCTACATTGCCGCCGGGATAAGCCGCCTGCATATATCCGCTGGCGCTGTCCGCATAGCTCATAAGACCGACGCGCTTATAGTCGTACATGACATTGATCGGATGGCCCGGGAACCATTGGTTGTATTTGTCATACGGATCGCCCGAGTAAAGCCGGACGAGCTTATTCCGGTTGCTGTAGATGTTGACACCGACATCCCAGCTCCATCCATTGTGATTCTCCAGGATGGTGCCGTTGAGCGATAATTCGATTCCCTTATTCTGCGTGGCGCCGATATTGGCCGTATAGCTGCTGACACCCGAAGTCGTCGGCAGCCCGACGCTCAGCAATACATTGCTGGTGTTCACCGTGTAGTATTCGGCCGTACCGCTGAGGCGATTGTTGAAAAAGGCGAAGTCGACGCCATAGTTCCAGGTCTTCGAGAACTCCCAGCCAAGGGCGGGATTGGGCAGTTGGGTGACATAGTAACCCATGGCGTATCCCGACGGTCCGAAATTGTCCGGGCTGGTCGTCAACGCTCCCAGCGTCTGGTATGGGCTTATGGCCTGGTTGGACGTCTCGCCATATCCTACCCTCAGCTTAAGCTCATTCACGAACGACGCATCGGTCATGAAGTTCTCGTTCTTTATATTCCAACCCACGGAGAGCGCCGGATAAGAGTGCCATTGATGCCCGGTCGCCAGCACGGAAGAGGCGTCGTCCCGGAATGCGGCGCTCAGGATATAGCGGTCGTTGTAAGTATAGATCAACCGGCCCATATACGACAACAAGCCATACTGCGCATAAGTGCCATTGCCGACAGCCGAAGCGCCGCCCTGGTCGGCCAGTACATAGGATAAATTATAGAACTGGAAGGCGTCGGACGGCAAATGTGTCGCCGATTCGCCCGATCCCCACCTCGTGTTCTGCTCCACGGAATACAGGCCGACAAAGCTGATCTTATGTTTGCCCGCAAACGTCCGGTCGTAGGTCAGCAGGTTCTCGAGCGTATAGTCGATCTGCTTGGTATTGGAAATATTTGCGCCGGATGGGGAGGTCGGCGTTCCGCTGAAAACGCCCTCGCCCGTATAGGAACCATAATCATCCTGGTGGAAGTATAAACCCAGGTTGGCGCGATATTTCAAACCCTTTACACCCGGGATATTTATCTCGCCGAATACGGAGTTGTTGGTCGTAAAACCCCGGTCAAGATCGATATATTGATCCCCAAGCCCCTTCAACGCATGCGCGGTATATGCCCACTGCGGGCCGCCCGTATTGATCGTTACGCGGTCCTTCCACGTACCGTCAGGTTTACGTGGATTGATGATCGGCGTCAGGTTGAGCGTTGCATACGGCCCAAGATTCATATCGTGCGCATTCGTATAATAGTTGTTGGTGGTCAGCCCGATCCGGAACAGGCTGCCGAGACGCTGCTCGAGCGAGGTGCGGAGGCTATAGCGCTCGTAGTACTGCAGCGGAATGACACCCTGGTCTTTGAAGTAGTTGAAACCGATGCTGTAGTTGCCTCTCTCGGTGCCGCCGGAGACCCCGAGGTCCTGGTTCGTGACATAGCCGTTTTGAAAGAGGAGCTTTTGCCAGTCGGTATTCACGCTGTCGTTCTCGTCGATCGTATTCACATGGATCGATGCCCCGGGAGTCGCATTGTTTGCCTTACGCAGCGCCACATACTGCGGGCCGTTCATCATCGGGTATTCGCCCCAGATCTTTTTTACCCCGGTATACCCATTATACGTCAACCTCGGCTTCTGCCCCGCCGTGCCCTTATTGGTCGTGATCAGGATCACACCATTCGCGCCCCGTGAACCATAAATGGCCGTCGAAGACGCATCTTTTAAGATATCTACGCTTTTGATCTCGGCAGGACTGATGTCACTGAGGCTTCCGATATAAGGAATACCATCCAGCACGATCAGCGGGTCGTTGGTAGCATTGAGCGACCTGGTTCCCCGGATGCGGATCTGCAAACCGGCGCCCGGTTTGGACGAGGTCTGCTGCATTTGTACGCCCGGCAGCCGTCCTTGCAGCGCCCGGGAAATATCGACGGCCGGTACCTGGTTCATCACATCGCCGCTGATGGAGGCCACCGAACCGGTGACGTCCTTTTTACGCTGCGTACCATAGCCGATGACCACCACCTGGTCGAGACTGCTTTCGCCCGGCTTGAGCGTCACATCGATAAAACCGGTCCGCGCCTTGACCTCCGTCGAAACATAACCAACGGAAGAGATCAGTAACGTGGCCCTGGAAGGCACGGAAATCGAAAAATTGCCGCTGGAATCGGTAGTCACGCCTCCCCTGAGGTCCTTTACCGCTACGGTGGCTCCCGGCACAGGAACATTTTTT
>DASZOW010000152.1:0-6008 GCA_035550615.1 Puia sp. | reverse complement strand
AATCCAAGATTAAGCCCCTGGCCCCCTAACGGCGAATGAATGTGCGCAGCATCACCGGCTAAAAGCACGCGTCCATTGCGGTAGGCGGTAGCCTGCCGTGCCCGGTCGGTCCAGGTGGTTGCGATATGCAGCGTGTTGATCGTAACGTCTGTGTTGGACACACGGCGTAATACCTCCTGCACATGCTCGAGCGTGATGGGTCGATCCGACCCATGAAATGCTCCGCCATCGAAATCCTGGATCACGACATATCCCGGCTGAGATTGTAAATACATGCCTGTTGCAGTCATCACCCGGCCCTGCCCGAGCTTCCCGGGGTCGGCAATATCGATCCGCGTCGTATAGCCGGTAAATTCCGGCTCCGTACCAGCGAACGCAAAACCGCCTGCCTTGCGGACGATACTACGGCTTCCGTCGCAGCCTACCAGCCATTTGCCTTCAAAGGATTGGTCACCCGACTGAACAGTCACCCCGTCCTGGGTTTGATGGAAGCCGGTAACAGCCAGCCCGCGCAGAATCGTTACACCCAGCGACACCGCCCGCCGTGCCAGCACCGTTTCAAGCTCCTCTATCTCAGAGATCAGGCTGGTGTCGGTCGAGCTGGGCAGCCGATACCGCCACCGTGAGGCGTCAATATCACCGTCATGAAAGGGAATGCCGGCGAAGTGTCCCGCCTGACGACGGGAACCATGTGTGGCGTTTTGGTGGGGATTTTTAAGGCGTTTATGTATAGCGAGCTCGTTTAGCAGCCCCCGACGATACAGCGCTTCAATAGTAGGCGCCGAGAGTCCCCGTATCCCAAAAGGAAGTTGTTTCAAGGGTGAGTGCGGGCTGTCCGCCTTCTCCAGTATCAGAACGGAACAGTTGGCCAGGGCCAGCTCGCAGGCGAGGAACAGACCTACAGGCCCCGCGCCGGAAATAATAACATCTTTCATGCAGCAAAATTCCGGACTCTTCCTGTACTAGGCTTGTACAAATGCGACAAAATCGTCGCTTACAGCCTGCTTCCTCTTTCGGGCTTTCCGCGCAAATGCCGACGGAGTCGAGCCGCTGAATCGTTTGAACTCCCTGCTTAGATGGGATTGATCCGTATAGCCCAGCTCATGCGCCAGGCCGGCAATGTTGGTATCCGGATCTTGCCATAGCCGGTTTCGTACCTGCTCGAAGCGTATCAGACGGGACACATCTTTGACAGTATGACCTGAAGATTGCGAAAAGTTCCTTTCCAGGGTACGAACTGTCGCATGAGCCGCCGCCGCTACCTGGCTCACTGGCAAAGTGCCGTTTGCTTTCCGCATGGCAGCCCCCGCTTTGGACAGCATGCTATCAACGGCAATGCGTGACCGCATATCCAGGAAATACTGTGTTACCGCTGCCAGCGCTTCCTCTCGCCGGCCTGCCCGGATCAGCTCATTCAATACAGGTTGCAGTTGGGCGATGGGATGCTCAAATGTCTGCACGCCGCCTTTACCCGATGGCAGTCCCAGCAGATCGAATACCGTCCAGGGGAAGCATCGGATCCCAATGATCTCCAAACCACCGGTCGTATAAAAAAGCGCGGGTTGATCAAGCAGCCCCATCATGAACGGCGACGGCAATGGCTGCGCGTCCGCGCTACAGGTAATGCTCCCAAAATAAAAAATGATCTCAGCATACCCGTCAGGGACGACCTCGAAGCTGGTTGGTTCTTCGCCGAAGTCCCGCGTATTGTGCCAAAAGCATTTTATGGTATCCTGTAGCGCTTCAGGAGGTTCAAATTCTTGATGCTGCATGTTGAAAATCTTTGTTCAATTCTCACGGAATATAAGCCCCCCGCACGACCAGCTTATCACCGGAATCATCCACCTCGAACAAATGCGGAATTCGCCTTGTACGTCCATTGATATTCTGATGACTATGTATCGCCATCAATAGCTTGCCCTGCAAGGTCTGAAACAGCATGCTATGCCCGAAATTGGGCGGCGTGATGGGATCCTTCTCCTGTACCCAGGGCCCGTCCAATGTACCACTGGCAGAATAAGCAACCCCTTGCGTATAGGCGTCATAAACCCAACTTGTCCACAGCATCCCAAGCCGCCCCGTCCGGGTGCGGAAAACGTAAGGCCCGTCTGTCACCTTATTGGGCCGGACATTCCCATTTTCATCTTTTTCCCGGCTCCAGGGAGAGCTGCTGGCACGGAATAATATCCTTCCCGTTCCTATTGATCCGCTCAAGTCGGGTTTTAGCTCAATTTTCTCGATCGTCCCGTCCCAGTTCTGCAGCCACTCGTGACAGTAGATCATATAAGGCTTCCCGTCCTTATCAACCCAAAAGGTCCCGTCCAAAGTGGATTTATTCGCAGGCAGATAGGTAGGATCACGCATCGGCACATACGGCCCATCCGGATGATCGCTCACCAGGATATGAGAAGCCCGGCGTTCTATAGCTCTTCCTCTCACAGTATCGATCGTTATATCATGATTGGTGAACGTAGCAAAGTAATAATACCTGCCTTTATAGGCATGGAGCTCGGCCGCCCAGATCATGGGGTGAGGCCCCATCCATGACGAAGGATCGGTCTTTACCACCTGGAAAGGACCATCCCAAAATTTCAGGTCCTTGCTTTTCCAGAGCATCCCGCCCGTGCCGGTCATATAGTACATGGCAGTCTTAGCATCCGCCAGGATACAAGGATCGCTTAGCCGGATGGAATCAAGCGGAATATGTGTTCTTACAACATTCGTTCTTTCCTGTGCGCATAAGGTGAACGGAAAGATCAGCAGGAAATATAGAAGAATCTTTTTCATATCTTTTTTACTTGCCAAACATGCATGTATTAATGCCCCAGGCTGAAGTCCGTAGACGTGTAGATATACAGCTTTGACGTGATCGCCGTTCATGACTCGTTTGATGCGCACTATGTCCAAATGTAATAATTATCCCGACATCGGGCAAGTCAACCGTTTATCGCCTGGAAATTGAAAAATTATCTACCTTGGCTGCCATATAACCCCCGCGCAAAAAAAATTCCCATGAAAGTTACTGTACTCATCTCCCGCCTGCTTCTCGGATTCCTCTACCTGGTGTTCGGCCTCGATTACTTCCTGCATTTTATACCCTATCAACCGCCACAGCATCCCGGCGCGGCAGGATTATTTAAAGCAGGCCTCATGGCGGCAGGTTACTTTTATCCCATGCAAAAAATCATTCAAATAGTGGGAGGGCTTTCTTTATTGTCCAATTGGTACGCCCCCTTTTTTGCCGTCGTCCTTTTTCCGATCAGCCTCAATGTATTTCTTTTCCATACCATCCTGGTGCCTTCGGGCTGGCTGATGGGTGTTTTCCTTTTACTGCCCAACATATTGCTCGGCCTCGGCTATCGCGCCTGCTACCGTGGCCTCTTTACCGCCAGGCCTAAGATCTGAGATGCAAAAGAGAAGACGCCCGCTCTTTGCGGATCACGACAAATCACTCCGACCGCAGATTATCAGTAGGATTGACGAGCGCCGCACGGATGACACGCAGACTGACAGTGAGAAGGCTGATCGCAAGAGTGATCAGACCGGCCAGCACGAAGATCCACCACGGGATGGTAACGCGATAAGCAAAGCCCTGCAGCCAGCGACGCATGCCCAGCAGTGCGATGGGGGACGCGAAGACCAGGGCGACCCCTACCAGCACCATAAACTCCTTATTCAATAAGAATACGATATCGCCAATGCCGGCGCCCAGCACCTTGCGGATGCTGATCTCTTTCTTTTTGCGTTCGACGGTGAAAAGGATCAGCCCGAGCAGACCGATGCAGGAGACGAAGATGGTGACGACGGTGGAGATCCTTACCAGCCGGGACAGCTGCTGATCCCTTTTATAGAGCTGCGCGATGCTCTCGTCCAGAAAGATATAGGTAAAAGGCTGGTCATGGAATAGGTCCTTCCAGAGGGCTTCCAGCCTTGGAAGCGTCTGACGGTCGCTTAGCGTGATGCGGAGGCCGACGCTGTTGTCCAGGTCCGCGAGCCGGGCGATGGCAAGCGCCGGTATGGGAGTATGAAAGGAAGTGGTATGGAAGTCCGCCACAACACCGACGATGGGATGGGTCTTGCCCTGCCAGGTGAGGGTATGGCCAAGCGCGTCGGCAGGCTTTGAAAAACCGAGGGCCCTGCTATAGGTTTCATTGATGATAAACTCTTGTAAGCTGTCGCCGGACGAAAAATTGCGGCCGGCCAGAATACGCATATGATAGAAGGGGATGAACTGCTGGTCGCCGGCCTGTAGGTTGACCGAGAGGCCATTGTCGGCACGATTGTCGAGCTTCATCGGGTATT
This sequence comes from Puia sp., assembly GCA_035550615.1. Classification (GTDB taxonomy): domain Bacteria; phylum Bacteroidota; class Bacteroidia; order Chitinophagales; family Chitinophagaceae; genus Puia. Next base: position 1,706 of record DASZOW010000152.1, on the reverse strand, counting down.
GCTGGACGGGCGAGCCGGCGGGTGGGTGGCCCTGCACAGTAGCCCCCTGTACTCCGGAGATGCCGAGGGCCTGCCGGGCGAAGAGGCGCAGCTGTTGCGGCGGGGCGTTGAAATCGGTGACGGTTACAACAGCCGTGCTATTAAAACCCATATCGGTATCGAGCATATAGTTGATCTGGCGGCCGACAACGAGACAGGCCATAATGAAAAGCAGGGAGATCGAGAACTGGAAGACGATGAGAACGCGGCGGAGGGTGAATTTTTGGGAACTTTGGGTCTGCACGGTACGGTTGGATGGCAGACGGACAAGGCTGATAGCCGGATAGAGACCGGCAAGGACGGTGGTAACAATGATGCTTCCGGCTGCAAAAAGGAGACTGGCGCGGGTAAAGGGATTGAACGGGAGACCTTCGGGAAGGTAGTCGCGAAAGAGCGCCATGACGGGACGGACAAGCGCCAGGGCGATAAGGACGGATAAAGTGGTGAGGATAGCCGTTTCCGTCAGCGACCGCAGGATGAGCCGAAAGTGAGTGGCGCCAAGAATCCGACGGATACCGATATCCTTCGCCCGTTGCAGAGACTGGGCCGTAGACAGATTGATAAAGTTGACGATCGCCAGCAATAAGATAAACACCGCCGCGCCGATGAGGCCATAGAGAGCAGGACGGTGCGCCTTACGGATGCCGTCGCCCGTATAACCTTCGTTGAAGTGAATGTCATCGAGTGGCTGGAGGACCATGCTGAACTTAAGAAATCGCTCGAAAGAGCCGGCAGTGTTATGGCGTTGCCATACGGCATCGAACAGCGCCGCAGTTTTTTTGGGGTCGGCGTTTTTAGCAAGCTTCACAAAAGCCTGAATACGGGGTATGCCGGGATGAAAGCCCCATTGGTCATTGCGGTACTTGTTTTTCAGGAAGCTGTGGCTGATGGTAGAAAAAGAGATAAAGTCGGTGTAAGGGAAGTCGGTGTTACCCTCATAATCTTTGATGATCCCGGAGACACGGACACGCAGACTGTCGCCGTAAATAAGCTCCCGGTTGATACATCGGTCGGCAGGCAGGTCGCCAAAATAGTCGCGTGCCCGGCTTGCGGTGAGCACCACGCTGAAGGGCTGGTTGAGGGACTGGGCCGGGCTACCGGCGAGCCACACATACGGAAAGATGTCGAAATATTCCGGGCCTGCAAGGACGGTCGTACCCCTGGACTCGACCCGGGCAGTAACCACAGCACCGCCACCGTTCTGGTCACCTGCGCCAGGGATGGTGATGCCGCCGTCATAAGGATAGTAGCCGGCGAGAGCCTCGATCAGGGGCACCTCGACACGCAGAGCTTCAGGAGCAGGGGCCGGGATCGTCTTACCATAGCTCTCATTGATGACGCCGTTGCCGTTATCTATTCGTATGCGGCCGCCGATGCGGTAGATGCGGTCGCGGTCGGGATAGGAGCGATCAAAGCTGAACTCGTAGCTGACAATGTTGTAGATGACCAGGCAGGCGCAAAGCCCCAGGGTCAACCCAAGGACATTGGTAACGGTAGCGCCCTTGTGACGGACAAGGAAGCGCATGGCGGAGCGGAACTGGTTGTCGGACATAGTTGAATGTGCAGGGAGAGATGCCGGTCCGGAGAAATTCCATAACCAAAGCCCGCCGACATCCGGCGGATTCAAAAATTTTGTCACTCCAACCCTATCGCAGGCCGGCGGTCCT
>DASZOW010000151.1:0-7804 GCA_035550615.1 Puia sp. | reverse complement strand
GATGGACCCCGATTCGTTGGTTTCCTGGTCCAAGATGCCCATGTCCGTGGTCAACTCGCCGGAGCATCAACGGCTGGCGCTCGAAATGGCGCGAGAGTCGATGACGCTGCTGCAGAACAAGGGGGACATATTACCGCTGGCAAAAAAGATGCGCAAGATCGCCGTGATCGGGCCCAATGCGGACGACGCTCCCATGATGTGGGGCAACTATAACGGTACGCCGGTGCAGACGATCACGATACTTGCGGGGATAAAAGCCAAGCTGCCTCATACGGACATCGTGTATGACCGCGCCTGCGATCTCACGGAAGACGTAGTCACCGAAAGCGTCATCGGTGAGGCGTCGATGGACGGGAAGCCCGGTATAACGGCGACTTATTATAACAACCGCAACAGGGAAGGCACGCCGATCGCTAGCGACCAGATCACCTCCCCGCTGGCCATGACGACGGCAGGCCAGCATCCCTTTGCGACCGGCGTTCCCCTGCAAGGATTTTCCGCAAAATACGAGACCGTGTACAAGCCCGCGAAAAGCGGTCAGCTGGTATTCCGGCTGGAGGCTACCGGCGCCGTTGAACTCAAAGTGAACGGTACATCGCTCAAACGCTTCGGCACCTGGCGCGCTACACCTGCCCGTATTCCCCTTGCCGTGGAAGCCGGCAAGGAATACCACATCGAAGTCGATTACACCCAGCAGGCCCAATGGACAGCCAACCTCAAGTTGAATTTCGGTTGGGAGAAACCAGTGAGCTTCGATGCGCTGCTCGATAAGCTCAAGGATGTAGACCTGGTGGTCTTCGCCGGCGGCATTTCGTCCCGCCTCGAAGGCGAAGAGATGCCCGTGGATCTGCCCGGTTTCAAAGGCGGTGACCGCACCGATATCGAACTGCCCGCCGTTCAACGTAACTGTCTTAAAGCGCTTAAACAGGCCGGCAAAAAGATCATCTTCGTCGACTGCTCCGGATCCGCCATCGGACTCGTACCCGAAACGGAAACCTGCGATGCGATCCTGCAAGCCTGGTACAGCGGCGAGAATGGCGGCGAGGCTGTAGCGGACGTACTCTGGGGCGACTATAACCCTTCCGGAAAGCTGCCCATAACCTTCTATAAGAACATCGGCCAGGTACCGGGCTTCGAAGACTATTCCATGAAAGGACGCACGTATCGTTTTATGTCGGATCCGTTGTTCCCCTTTGGGTTCGGGCTCAGTTATACGACGTTTTCGATCGGCGGGGCGCGGCTTTCGGGTACCCAAATGCAACGGGATGGGAGTGTGGAGCTAGCCGTGCCCGTCGCCAATACCGGCCGGCGCAAGGGAACCGAGATCCTGCAGGTCTATGTACGAAAAATAAACGACAGCGACGGCCCCCTGAAGACATTGCGGAACTTCCGCCGGGTGACGCTCGAACCGGGCCAGCATACCGACGTTACCCTGAAGCTGGATGCCGATACCTTCCAGTTCTTCGACCGGGACAGCATGAAGATGGCCACCCGTCCCGGCGAATACGAGGTGCTATACGGCAGCAGCTCGGCCGATAAAGATCTAAAATCCATAAAGCTCACGATCCTATGAGATCCGCACTAGCCCTATTTCTTCTCGTCCTCGCGACCCGCTTAGCAACCGCTCAACGATTGAAGATCACATCGCCCAACGGACGCGTCACAGCAGGACTGTATTGTACGCAAGGGGGAGACAAAGGGCAGTGGTACCTCGATCTCGAAGGCATGATCCCGCATATTTCGCTCGGGCTCCTGCGCAGCGACCAGGATTTTTCGCGAGACCTGAAATTTATCAAAGCGTCGAAGCCGGCGCCCCTCGACGAAAACTATACAACCGTCCATGGCAAACGCTCTCATTGCGCGAACAAGGCCAATGAGATCACCGTGGTGTTCGAGAACGCGCAGCGTTCGAAGCTTGAGCTCATCATCCGCGCCTATGACGACGGGCTTGCCTTCCGCTATCGTTTTCCGGCTGCCGGCGGCTCGCCGGCAGGGCGCGGCTCATCGGGGGGCAGTGGTTCGCCGTCGAACAGCGACTCGCTCGTGATAAAGGACGAGCTAACCGCCTATACCATTGCGCCCGGTACCGCCCGTTGGCTGGAGAAGTGGAACACGGCCAACGAAGGATTGTACCACGCCATGACCAGCGACAGCGTGCACCAGGACTGGTGCTATCCCGCACTCTTCCATATTCCCGGCACGGATAAATGGTTCCTTATCCACGAAGCCGCCCTCGACAGCACTTATTGCGCAACCAAACTAAGCAATGTCGCCGATGCGGCGAGCTATAAGCTCACGTTCCCCGATCAAAAGGACGGCCGGGGCCTGGGTGCGTCGATGCCCTCGATCCGGCTGCCCTGGCAATCACCCTGGCGGGTAATCATCGCCGGTAGTCTTGGAGATATAGTCGGTTCGACACTGGTAGAAGACGTATCACCGCCTTCGGTGCTGTCTAACACGGACTGGATAAAACCCGGCGTCGCCTCGTGGAACTACTGGTCGCACAACCACGGTACGAAGGACTACCAGGTCGTATGCGCCTTTACCGACCTCGCCGCACGCATGAACTGGCCGTATACGCTGTTCGACTGGGAATGGGATGCCATGGGCAACGGCGGCAACCTCGAAGATGCGGCGAAATATGCCTTATCCAAAGGAGTACGCCCGCTGATCTGGTACAACTCGGGCGGACCGCATACCTATGTGATGGCCACGCCGCGCGACCGGATGCTGACGCACGAGAACCGTGTGGCGGAATTCAGTAAATTAAAACAGCTGGGTTTCGCCGGCGTAAAGATCGATTTCTTCGAGAGCGAGAAACAGGATATGATCCGCTACTATCTCGATATCCTGCAAGATGCGGCGGCGGCCCACCTGATGGTCTATTTTCACGGTTGCCTGGTGCCCAGGGGGTGGTCGCGCACCTGGCCCAACCTGATGACCTGCGAGGCGGTACGCGGCGCAGAATGGTATAACAACGGGCCCGATTTTACCCTCACCGCACCGGAACACAACTGCACCCTGCCGTTTACCCGCAACGTCGTGGGCCCCATGGACTATACCCCTGTGACCTTCACCAACTCACAGTTCCCGCATGTCACTTCTTATGGCCACGAGCTGGCCCTCAGCGTGGTATTCGAATCCGGGCTGCAACATTTTGCCGACCGGCCTGAAGGGTACGATGCCCTGCCCGCTGCCGCCAGACAATTCCTGATGACCGTACCCAATGCCTGGGACGATACGAAGCTGCTCGCGGGATATCCGGGCCGCGAGGTCGTGATGGCGCGCAGGAAAGGACAAGGCTGGTGGCTGGGCGGCATTAACGGGACACTCCGCGAAAAAACGCAAAAGCTAAGCTTCGGCTTCCTGCCGGCCGGCATAAAATATAAACTAACCCTCATCGCGGACGGCCAGCACGATAAGGCGCTGGCGGCAAGCTACCAGGTGGTCGATAGCAGCAGCGAAATAGAAGTGAAGATGCTGCGCCGTGGCGGCTTTGCCGCGATGCTGGTTCCTATCGACGCCGGTACATCCCGCGATCAACAGTATAAAGGCTATAAACTAGAAAGGGATCACCTCGCCATTTTCCTCCGTGACGGCGAGCTCGACATTCTCCCGCTGACGGAAAAGGCGATCCGGGTGCGATGGACAAAGGCTCGACCCGGGGCAGACTCGGACCTGATCCTTATCCATCATCCTCCTGTACCCTCCTTTACCTGTTCGGAAACCGCCACAGCACTGCGGCTCAGCACGCGGAGCATGACAGCAGTCTTCGACAAGACAACGGCCGCGATCGAGTACCGCGACGCCCGTGGCCATGTATTCCTTCGCGAAAAGGCCGGCAGCAGACGCCTGACGCCCGATACGGTAATGGGCGAACGCTGCTATATCGCGGAACAAACCTTCGACTCGCCGCCCGATGAATCGCTATTTGGCCTCGGTCAGTTCCAGGATGGCAACTTCAACCTGCGGAACATCAGCCGCCGGCTGGTCCAGGTCAATACCCAGATCGCGGTGCCATTTTTGTATTCGAGCAAAGGATATGGCTTGCTCTGGCATCAATACGGGCTCACCGGATTCAACCCTGCCGATAGCGTCATACCCCTGGTAAAACAGGATTCGCTCAAAGAAACCAACCACGAGGCGGAAGTGACTACGACCGCGGGCACAAAGCGCATTTCCCAACGACAGGCCTTGTATACCGGCACCTTCAGCATAGAAAAGGCCGGTGACTATTGCCTGATGCTGGACCTTGGCAATATGGACAATCGACAGCTGCTGATCATCGACGGCGTTCCCGCCATCGACGAGTCCAATCTTTGGCTGCCGCCGGCCGCGAGCAAGCTGGTGAGGCTAGCGGCGGGAGAACACACTGTGCAGGTAGTTTGCCGGTCGACGAACGTGCCTAAAGTAGGATGGCGGCCTGCTGCAAACGAAACGACTTTCCGCTCCCCCGACGCCACCGGTCTGGATTACGTCGTATTCACGGGCAAAGATGCCGATGAAGTGATTGCCGGCTATCGACGCCTGTCCGGCGACGTACCGCTGTTGCCGCTATGGGCCTATGGTTTCTGGCAATGCCGGGAACGCTATACTTCCGGCGAACACCTGGTAAAGACCGTCGAAGCCTTCCGGCAACGTCGACTGCCCATGGACGTTATCGTTCAGGACTGGCAATATTGGGGTAAATATGGCTGGGGCGTCCCCAGGTTCGACGAGGACCATTATCCCGACCCGGACGGCTTCATCCGGCGACTGCATGACCTGCACGCCCATTTCGTGATCTCCGTGTGGGAAAACCTGGACAAAAAGTCGGAAATAGCGAAACCTTATGTCGAAAAGAACCTGTACCTGGCGAATAGCCCGTGGATCGATATCTTCAACCCCGAAACACGCAGGACGCATTGGGCGGCGCTCGACGACAACTTATTCCGGCACGGCGTCGACGGCTGGTGGATGGATGCCACCGAACCCGAGAACGACGCACTAAAAGGGAAACAAACCTATTTTGGTCCGGGCGACTTTTACCGCCTGACCTACCCGCTGTTTGTCAGTGGCGCCGTTTACGAAGGCCAGCGTGCCGCTGATCCCGGCAAACGGGTAGTTATCCTTACACGCAGCGCTTTTGCCGGGCAACAACGCTATGGAACGATCAACTGGTCGGGGGATATCGGCTCGACCTGGGACAGTTATCGCCGACAGATCGTCGCAGGGCTCGACTATACGCTCACCGGCTTGCCGTACTGGACCACGGATATCGGCGGCTTCTTCAGGCCCGGCAAGGGCCAATATACGGACCCCGCTTACCGCGAGCTGCTCACCCGCTGGTTCCAGTGGGGAGCGTTGAACCCGATCTTCCGGATCCATGGCTATCAAACCGAAACCGAGCCCTGGAACTACGGCGATACCGTCATGCACGACATGCGGCTCATGCTCGAACTGCGGTATAAATTGCTACCCTATATCTATGCGACCGCCTGGCAGGTGACACAACATGGCTCAACCATGATGCGGCCCCTCGTGATGGATTTCCCTGCCGACACCGCCGCCATTCGGCAACCATACGAATACATGTTCGGAAAAGCACTGTTGGTCGCGCCCGTGACTACACCGGGCGCGCGCGATCTCGCGGTATATCTGCCTGCAGGCGCCCGCTGGTATGGCTTCTGGACCGGGAAGCCGTTTAAAGGCGGCGACACGGTGCGGGTCGATGCGCCGCTGGGCCGGATCCCGCTGTTTGTGCGTGCAGGAGCGATCCTGCCGATGGGGCCGATCGTTGAGTCTACTGCTGATGCCACCGGGGATAGTCTTGAGCTGCATATTTATACCGGTGCGGATGGCGCATTCACGCTTTATTTTGATGCGGGTGATGGGTATGACTATGAAAAGGGAAAATATCAGGAAGTAAATTTGAGATGGGAGGACAAGACCGGGACGCTCTCTATCGGGGATATTTCCGGTAGGTATGCCGGTGCGCTAAAACAGCGGACCTTCCGGGTGATTTGGATCGATGGAGAAAAGGAACGATCGAAGGTGGTTCGTTATGAAGGAAAGCCGATGCGAATAGCGAGACAGGGATAAATTAAAAATTCATATTATGAAGCTGATTCAAATCTTTTTCTTTTCGATGCTAACCGTGGCAGTCAATAACTGCTTGGCACAGGATATCAAAGAAGATTTTAAACCCTCCGTTCTAAACCAGCCTGGCCAGGAATACCCGCAGGTAAACTCGCAGGGCTATGCCCGGTTCAGAATCCATGCGCCGGGCGCGGACAGCGTCAAGGTAAGCCTGGGCTTAGGGGGCAGGGGCGGCACGCTGCTGACAAAAGGAGCGGACGGGTTCTTTACCGGCACTACCGAAGGGCCGATGGATGAAGGTTTTCACTACTATCACGTGAGTATCGACGGCGGTATATTCGACGACCCGGGTACGCTCAATTTCTATGGTTCGACACGCTGGGAAAGCGGCATCGAAATACCTGCACACGACCAGGATTTTTATGCATTGAAAGACGTGCCGCATGGCGATGTAGTCCAGGTGCTGTTCCCTTCTAAAACGACCAATACGGCACGCCGGGCTTTTGTCTATACGCCCCCGGGTTATAATAGAGATGCAAACAACCGGTATCCGGTCCTATACCTGCAGCATGGCTGGGGCGAGGATGAAACGGCATGGAGCAATCAGGGACATGCCAACCTGATCATGGATAATCTTATTGCCGAAGGAAAGACTAAGCCGTTCATCATTGTCATGACCTATGGGATGACGAATACACTGAGATTCGGTCATATGAGGGAATTTAAGATCGATACTTTCCAAACGGTCCTGACCGAAGAGCTGATCCCCTATATCGATACGCATTTCCGCACCATAGCCAACCGGGAAAACAGGGCGATGGCAGGGCTGTCGATGGGTGGCATGGAAACACATCTGATAACCCTGAATAAACCGGAGATCTTCTCCCGGTATGCGTTGCTCAGCGGCGGGCTTTATACCCCGGAAGAACTGAAAGGCAAACCCAAACCGCAATTGATCTTTATCAGCTGCGGCAGCCGGGAAAATCCCGGTCGGGTCAGGCTGGCCGTCGACTCGTTAAAACAGGCCGGCTATAACGCGACTGGTTTTGTTTCTGAGAATACAGCACATGAATTTCTTACCTGGAGACGTAGTTTGTACCAGCTGGCGCAGCTGCTCTTCCGGAATAAATAAAATAACTATGGATAATCCATATCTCACTGTTCGGGGAAGTTTCATTGTTGCCGTATTGATCGGCTTTTCCTTACCCTTGATGGGATGGTCCCAAACAGTGTCGCACCCGCGGGAAGATAGCATGGTGGTCTGGTACCGGAAGCCTGCGGAAAAATGGCTGGAAGCCTTGCCCATCGGCAATGGTTATATGGGCGCCATGGTGTTTGGCGGTACTGAACACGAACGGATCGCCTTGAACGAATCCACTTTTTGGTCGGGCCGCCCGCATGACTATAATGACCCGAATGCCGTCCATTATTTCGCAGACATTCGCCGCCTCGTTGTGGAAGAAAAATTCCAGGAGGCCGAAAAGATGGTGGATGCACATTTCCTCGGTATCCCCGCTGCGCAGCAGGCGTACCAACCCATCGGCGATCTGTCTTTGTCATTCGAAGGAATGGATAAGGCGGAGGATTATCGGCGCGAGCTCGATATGCAAACCGGTGTCGTCAAGATCAATTACCGGGTCGGCAACATTAGATTTTCGCGCGAAATTTTTATGTCTTACCCCGACCACGTGATGGTGGTGCATCTCACGGCCAATAAACCAGGCAG
>DASZOW010000150.1:0-6562 GCA_035550615.1 Puia sp. | reverse complement strand
ACGCGGCTGAGCAATATCCGTGGGGGGTTAACGCTGCTGCTGATGGCGGCGTCGGCGGTGGCGCTGATCTGGTTCGAGGTGTAGGTAGGGGGGAGGTGTGGGCACGGTTTTGTGGTCCTGGGTTCGGTGAGCCGTGGGTGCGGTGGGCTCGGTGGGCTCGCGGCGCGGGCTCTGGGGGAGGCGCAGGCCAGGTGGGTTTTGTGGGCGGTTATCGGGTGGTTTTGTGGCTGGTTTTTTTGCGTGACTGGCCCTGGGTTTTTTCGTGGTCCTCGCGGAGAATGTCTTTGGCTTTATTGAGGACCTTCTTTTGGGATCCGGAGAGGTTTTTTCCGGCGCGGTTGATATAGAAGGTCAGCATCGACATGGCGCTGCGGTAGGAGTTGCTTTTCTTACGGGTGCTTTCGTCGGCCGAGCGTTCCAGCGAGTGGGCTATCTTCGTGGGGTTGTGTTTTTTGAACACGCCTTTGTCGAGATCGAGGGCGTTGCTGTGTTTGGTGACGCCGGCGGACCATTTCCGGTTGCCGGAACCGTGGGACTTGCTTTGGGAGGCGGCCTGCTTGTTTGAAGCGGATTTCTTCGAGGTCGATTTCCTTGGGGTCGCTTTTTTCGAGGTCGATTTCCCTGAGGCCGCTTTTTTCGAGGTCGATCTCCTTGGGGCCGATTTTTTCGAGGGGGCTTTCTTTGTTGCTGGCATACATTAAGATTTATAAAAGTCCTGCGGATCGTGGGACCCGCAGGACCGGAATGATCATTCTACGGAAGATGTTCGGGAGTCCTCCGTCTCGTTCTCTTCCTCTTCTTCTTCTCCCTGTTCCTGGCCTTCCTGTTCCGCTCCGCCCTGGCTTTCGTACATCAGGGCGACATCCCAGGAGTACTCGTTTCCTTCATGCTCGGCGATCAGGTTGATATCGTTTTCCGCGATATCGGTCAGCAGGGCGTCGGTATCCTCTTCTTCTACCAAGGTCCTGTCCAGCAGGTCGGCTGCTTCGTCGAGATCCATGGTGATGGCGAGCTGTACGAGGCCGCCATAGGTGGCGATCTCATAGTGCTCCACTTTCTGCGCTGCGATGATGAGGGCGGCATCGCGGGTGAGGGTGCCCTCTTCCGTTTCATCGATGATGCTCTCCACTTCGCGGGATATGCCTTCGATGGCTTCGCATTTTTTCCCTTCCGGACGTTTTCCCAGCGAGTCGAAGACTTTTTCCAGCCTTTTGATATGCCGCTGGGTCTGGTGCAGGTGATCCTCGAAGGCTTCGGTAAGATTTTCTGTGGTCGCCGCCTCCATCATCTTCGGCAGGGCTTCCATGATCTTACGCTCGGCGTAATAGATATCCTGCAGCTGACTGAGGAAGAATTTTTCGAGATAGTTCAGCCCTTCGAAGTCTTGCCGGTTAGAGCCCGCTCCCATGGACTGGCCGGAGGACCGGCCGCGGGTTGTGGTCGCGCTGTTGGCGCGCATGTTGCTTCCCTGACCGGCGTTGCTTCTCGAACTGCTGCTTCTACTGTTGGAAGCGCTTCTGTTGTCCGAACTGCCTCTACTGTTCGAACCGCTGCTTCGGCCGGAAGAGGTGGTGCTGCCCGAGCCGGCGCTTCTGCCCGAGGAGCCGGACATTCTGTTACCCGATCCGTTACTTCTGCCCGAGGTACCGGAGTTTTTGCCGCCGCTGCGATGCTGGCTGGTGGCGCCGCGTGATCCGGTCGATGTTTTGCCGCTCGCCTTTTTCCGGCCGCGACTGGCTGTGCTGGATGGTTGTTTCATGTCAAAAAGATTATTTTTTCTGAATTAATTGAACCTTGTCTTTGCCATAGGGTCAACGGCTTCTGGAACTACGGCTGTCGCTGGAATGGCTTCGGCTGCCATAGCCCGAACGGCCGCTGCGGCTGGTGAACTGGCCGCGGGAGTTGCGTTGCTGACCGGAATGTGAGCCGCTTCTGCCAGAATGGGAACCGCTGCTATGTGACCGAGAGCTGCTGCTGCCGGAATGAGAACCACCTCTGCCGGAATAAGAGCTACTGTTGCCGGAGTGGGAGCCGCTGTTCCTGGAATGGGAGCCGCTGCCGGAAGAGGAATAGTTGCGGCCGGAAGAACTGCTACGGGAAGAGCGTCCGCGGTCCCGGGAGCCGGAAGAGCGCCGTCCGCGACCGCCTTCGTCATGGCCATGGGCGCCTCTTTTTTCATGATAGGCACGACCGCCTTCGCTGGCGATACGGCGAACCTGGTTGCGATCCATGGCGGCGAAACCTCTGTGGCTACTGCCACCGGACTGACGCCGGCCGCGGCCACGGTCTTCTTCACGTTCGTAATCCCGGCCATAGCTGCCCCTTCCGCGATCTTCCCGCTCGTAACTGCGGCCACGATCTTCTTCGCGTCCGTATCCACGGCTGCCTTGCGAGCGTCTTTCGCCGTGGCTATAGCGGCCACGGCCATCTTTCTCGTCTTCTTCGCGGCGGTAACGACGGCCGTCGTAGTCTTCGTCTTCCTCCTCTTCGCCGTAGCGCGAATAGGGCTGTTGGTACTCGTCCTCGTCTTCTTCGTCGTAATCTTCGTCATATCCTTCCTCTTCCTCGCCCTGATACTGGTCATACCGGCTCGAAGGCTGGTCGTAGTCATCATAATCTTCTTCTTCCTCGCCGTAGTCTTCGTCGTACTGCTGCTCGTAACCGCGGCCGCGCCCGCCATGGGACTGCTCACCACCGCGACGTCCCATCTCGCGACGTTCCTCCGGATCCATCGACGCGAAGCCGCGTCTGCCTGAATTTCTCGTACTCATACCTGTAAATTTTGGGTGAAAAAATAAAATCTTTATCGAAGTGCTTCGAGAACTTTTTGCCGAAAAAATTATGCCATGGCTGGCATGTAATTTTTAGCGTTTTGTATAATTAACATTTCAATTATGGCTGTAGCAACTGTTAAAAAAAAGAAGGCGGCGGGGGTCGGGAAGACGAGGGAAGGTGGCAAGGCAGCTACCGGCATGAAGATGAGGGAAGGAGGCAAGACGGCGTCCGGCATGAAGATGAGGGAAGGAGGCAAGACGGCGTCCGCGCGCAAAGGGGCAATTGGCAGAAGTGCGATGGGGACTAAGGCGGCGACCGCGAGTAAGAAGGATGGAAAAGATCTTTCGGCGTCGTTCAATAAATTTAAAAGTTTCAATGGGAAATTGTATACGGGCGTTCAGATCGGCAGGGGGCATCACTGGCACTATGATGAAGGCGACTGGAAGGAGACGAAGATCACGCCGGACCTGTGGGAGGTCTCTTATGCCGTTGTAAAACGCAGGGTTGGGAAGGCGCCTGATTTTTCCGGCGTACCTGTGGGCACGGAATATCACTGGTATATCCTCGCGCATCAGACGGCGACCAAACTGGACGCCAACGACTATGATACGAAGCTGACGGGCCTTAAATTCAAGATCGCGCACAAGCGGGCGGACAAGGGGAAGTGGAGCGCGGCGGGACCCACACAACGGAAACATCTTATCAGGTTTCTCAAGGACTATGTCGCGCAGTTGGAGAAGGACCCGGTCGAGATCGAATTCGAATACAACGGGCAAAATTATAAAGGCGAGGGTGTGCCGATAGCTGAGACCTGCGCCGATGGGGTTTGTTATGAGCTGGACGTCATGCTGAACAATGAGCCGCTGGGGATCATCAGGTACATGCGAAGCGGATGGAAGATGGACCTGGTGAAGGACCAGAAGCTGGTGGACGCCATCGGGGAACAGATCATGAAATGGTTCGAGTGACGGACGATCGGTTGGCTGCGAGCAGATGGCAGGCTGCGATCAGACGAAGGGTTTCTGGTCGGATGGAGGGCAGTTGGCAGGCTGCGATCAGGCGGGGGGAGGTTCGTGGTCGGGCGGATGGATGGCAGGCGGCGATCGGGTGGGGCGGGCCAGCGGGTTCACGGTATGCTATTTGAACATGCATAGTAAATCACCCGATTATGGAGAATTTCAATACACCGGATACCATGACCACTTCCAGCCAGGTGCTGGGGCGGATGCGACAATTGAAGATGGATAATGAATTTCGCTGGACGCCAGAGGGGTTTCTCGGGGCCAATGGTCAGACTTATCAGCCTGATGAGATGGTGATCCTGCGGGCCATGCGGTTCGAAGGGGTCAGCAACCCAAGTGATATGGAGGTCCTGTATATTCTGCGGACCAAGGATGGCCTGGTCGGGTATAGCCTGGACGCTTATGGCGCTTACAGCAGTCATGAGAATGAAGCGGGGTATGACAATTTTATCCGGCAGATACCCGAGGCCGGGCATACGGACCAACTTCTATTCACGCTTTGAGGAAATATATCCACACATATGACTATTTATCCGGGCAATCCTTATCCGCTGGGATCCTTTTGGGATGGGAAAGGTGTCAATTTTGCGCTTTATTCTCACAACGCTACCGGCGTCGAACTTTGTCTTTTTGATGAGCCGAAAGGCGCCAGGGAAACGGCAAAGATCAAAATAACCGAACGCACGCATGACGTGTGGCATGGGTACATACCGGATCTTAAGCCGGGACAACTATACGGTTACCGGGTTTATGGCCCTTATGAACCATCGAACGGCCATCGTTTCAATCCGGCAAAAGTTTTACTCGATCCTTATGCCAAGGCGATCTGTACGATCGGCGACTGGGACGATACGTTATTCGGCTATGTCATCGGCAAGGATGATCTCACGCCCGACGAGCGGGATAATGCGGAGGTTTCGCCGAAATCGGCGGTCGTCGACGAGCACTTCGACTGGGAAGATGATCAACCGCCGAAGGTCGCCTACTACAATACGATCATTTACGAAACGCATGTCAAGGGCTTTACCAAGCTTTTCCCGGGTATCCCGGACGATATCAAGGGTTGCTTTTCGGCCCTTGCACATCCGGATGTGATCGATTATCTAAAAAAGCTGGGTATTACGGCGGTCGAGCTGATGCCGGTGCATCAGAGTGTTGCGGACCGGCACCTTGTGGATAAGGGACTGACAAACTATTGGGGATATAATACCATCGGATTTTTCGCACCCGGGCTGCGTTTTTATTGTGGTAAGGATATCGGCGGCCAGGTGAATGAATTCAAGAACATGGTCAAACAACTGCACAAGGCGGGTATCGAAGTCTTCCTGGACGTTGTTTACAACCACACGGCCGAAGGCAATGAAATGGGACCGACGCTAGCCTATAAAGGCATCGATAACAGTGAGTATTACCGGCTGGCGGATGACAAACGATACTATTATGACTATACGGGTACGGGCAATACGCTCAATGCGCGGCTGCCCAATGTGCTGATGATGATCATGGATAGCTTGCGCTATTGGGTCACCGAGATGCATGTCGACGGATTTCGTTTCGATCTCGCCGCCGCGCTTGCCCGCGAGCTGCAGGATGTGAACCGGCTCAGCGCATTTTTCAATATCATCTACCAGGACCCGGTTCTCAAAAGCGTCAAACTGATCGCCGAGCCGTGGGATGTAGGCGAGGGTGGTTACCAGGTCGGGCAGTTCCCCGCCGGCTGGGCGGAATGGAATGGGAAATACCGCGACATCATGCGCGATTACTGGCGTGGCGAGGAGAACCGCCTCGCGGAATTTGCCGAGCGGTTCACGGGCAGCTCCGATCTTTACAAGAACGACAACCGCGCTCCTACGGCGAGCATCAACTTCATCACCGCACACGACGGGTTCACGCTTTATGACCTGGTCTCTTATAACGACCGGCACAATGAAGCGAATAAGGAGGACAATAAAGACGGCGCGCAGGACAACCGGTCCTGGAATTGCGGCGCGGAAGGTCCGACAGACGATCCGGGTATCATTGCGCTGCGCAAACGGCAACAACGAAATTTCCTGGCCACGCTACTGCTTTCGCAGGGGGTACCGATGCTGCTGGCGGGAGATGAACAGGGGCATACGCAACAGGGTAATAACAACGCGTATTGCCAGGACAACGAGATCTCGTGGCTCGACTGGGGTAAGGCGGACAAGGAGCTGATAGAGTTTACCAGCAAGCTGATCCACTTTCGAAAAACGCACCCTGTTTTTTCACGAAAGAACTGGTTCAAGGGCAAGCCGGTGCGCAAAGCGGGGCTTACGGATATCGCCTGGTTCAAGCCCGATGCCACGGAGATGACGGAGGACGACTGGAACCAGGGGTTTGTCAAGTCGCTGGCCATTTTCTTGTATGGGGACGGCATCAAGACCGTGGACCAGGATAATAAGCCGATAGTCGATGACAGCTTTTACCTGATCTTCAACAGTCATTTCGAGGCTATCGATTTCAAGTTGCCGCCGGATAAATATGGCAAGAAATGGACGAAGGTGATCGACACCTGCGATTGGCGGTTGGAAGAGAAGAAGGAGTATCAACCGGGGGCGGTTGTGAAGGCGGGGGAGAGGTCCTTTATCCTGCTTCGGGCGCCTGTGATCCCGGTGAAGGACTGAGTTCGTATACGGCAACGCTTTGCGGGGGAAGTTCCAGGGTGCCGCGGGCGGGTATGGATGCGGGGAGACCGGGGGAGGTGAGGAGGGCGCGCCATTCGGCGGGGGAGGTGATGGGGCCGG
>DASZOW010000149.1:0-4052 GCA_035550615.1 Puia sp. | reverse complement strand
ATTCTTCGGTTCTACCCCAGCGTGGGTCGCGGCCGAGGTCTGCATTCGGGGCGCGGATGACGAGGCCGCCTTTGCCGAGGGTTTGAGTGGCATAACGCGCTTCATATCCTTCTATCGCCGCGGCCTGACGGACCAGGGCGGTGTCCCAAGTCTCGGCCATGCCGATGGACTGCGGGAAGATGGTGGTGGCGATGGGGGTTTTTCGGCCCCAGCCGCCGGGGACGCCGAGTGCCAGGCCATGAAGCCCTTCCGTATGACCGGTGCCTTTTAGTCCGAGACGGGGACTGGTTGGGTTGGTGCTGAGACAGGTGATCTTTTCGTCGATAGTGAGCAGGGAAAGGAGATTGTCGATGCGTTTTTCGACGGGCAGGTCGCGGTTTTGGAAGGGGTACGGGGTTTGGGCGCGGACGCCAGGTTGGGCCTGACCGGGGACAGGCGGTTTGGCCGGCGTTTGGGCATGCATCGGAATCTGGGCGGCGGCGAGGAGGAGAAGGACAAAGACGGCTTTTTTCATGGCAAGGCTGTTGTCCACTAAAGATACAACCGCTGGCTGATAAAGCGGGACTGCCGTCGGCGCTATGGTCGTGGCTTATTTCCAGGCGATGAAGGGATATCGGAAGCGGTGGTATCACGAATGCTTTTCGGCCATAAGGAAGCATACCGCTTCATTATTTCATTTCTTCGTTCCTTACTCTGGGCTCCGGCATAGGCTTTTACGATCGTGCCGATAGCGAGGGGCGGATTGTCTCTAAATATAAAATGTCCGCACTTGTGGGCAGTAATGTCTTCCCGGTTGGGTGCGGCAGCGGCAAACTCCCGATGACAGTCCCTCCACCTGGCGGCCCAGGCGGAATCATGGAAGTTGATCTCCGACACCAGTTCGATCGCCGGGATGGTTGTGGGAAAAGGTGTTTTTCTCATGAGCTGAACGGTACTGGGAAGATTCAGCCCCATGTAATATTCCGCCCAGTTGATATTTTTGACGGTGGCGTAAAGTCTGCGTCTTAGTTTCGTGATGCTGTCGACATAGTTATCGGTGAACCAGCAGGCAAGATTGGCATCGATCAACACGGCCGCTTTTACGGTTTTTGGATGTCTGGCGGCATAGAGGGTGGCGCAAAAGCCGCCGTATGAATGGGCAACCAGCATGAGGTTTCCATCATAGTGCAATTTTTTAAGGGCTGTTTCGAGGCCTTCGATGCCTTGCAGGATCCCATGTTTGTCGAGATCATGATTAGTGGTGTCCTGCCCACTCTTGCCAAAACCCGCGCGGTCATAGGTGATCAGCGTTGCATGGGTAACATAGGCTATCGGTTTCAGGATAGTATCCCATACTGAGGTCTCGGCGCCGGCTCCGCCTTCGAACAGGATAGGCATCCCCGTTCCTCGCAGGATGTGGAAATGGAGCCGGTAACCGCCGACATCTATTAAGGTATCTATATCCTGGGCGCTGACGGTGGTTGCAATTAGCCCGGCAAAGGCAAGTGTAATGAAGAGGTATTTCATACGGACTAGATGCGCAACGCCAGATATTCCATAAGCCTATGCTTTCCGCAGATAGGTTTTTACGGTCAGCGGGATAAAGATCAGCAGGATCAGGAGACCGCCGGCGATCGTGAGCCAGAAATCGGCGCCGATAGTTTTCTGGTTTAGCAGTTCGCGGATGGCGGTGACGAGATGGGAGACGGGGTTGTAGGTCACAAACCATTGGAGGCCGGATGGCAGGGTATTCACGGGAACGAAGGCGTTCGACAGGAAGGTCAAAGGGAAAAGGATCATCATCGAGATGCCCTGCACGGAAGTGGCGTTCCGGCCGATGACGCCTGCAAGGGCAAAGATCCAACTGACGCACCACGCAAAGCAGATCACCAGTACGCTTACAACCAGGATGCCTTCTATACCGGCCGCGGGGCGATAGCCCATGATATAACCCATGGTAAAGGTCAGGATCGTGACGATGGCATAGCGAATGGTGTCGGCGAGCAGCGCACCGGCCAGCGGCGCAATGCGTGCAATGGGCAGGGAACGGAACCGGTCGAAGACGCCTTTGTCCATGTCTTCCCTTAGCTGGACGCCGATTGTCACTGCGCCGGTGAGTATGGATTGGGCGAGAATTCCGGGAATGATAATGGGCAAATAATTTTTGACATTACCCGAGATGGCGCCGCCGAACAGATAGGTGAACATCAGGGTGAATAAAATGGGTTGCACGGTGACGTCCACTAATTGCTCGGGCGTATACCGCACCTTGAGCAGGCCGCGGTAGGCCATGGTCAGAGATTGTTTAATGGTCTGTGCTGCGGACGGCCGCCGGCTCAACGCGGATATTGTATTTTGATTCATTTTTGATTGTGTTATGCGGTGACGAGATCTTGTTTTTCTCTGCCGGTGATGGCCATGAATACTTCATCGAGGGTGGGCGATTTTACGCTCACTTCCAGCAACTCTATATGATGATTCCGAAGGGCCAGCAGGATATCTGTGATCAGCCCGGGATCGGCCAGCGGGGCGGTGATCATGCCTTCGGGAGTGATATGGCAATCCATGCCCAGCATCTGCCGGATCACATGGTTCGCGAGTTGCGCCTGATCGGGTGAACGTAGCTGAAGTCCGAGCGCTGCGACACCCACGGATGATTTGAGTTCGGCGGGTGTGCCTTCCGCGATCACTTTTCCGCTGTCGATGACCGCTATGCGATCGGCGAGCTGATCGGCTTCTTCCAGATATTGCGTGGTGAGCAGTACAGTAGAGCCGGTGGCTACCAACTGGCGGATCATCTCCCACATCTGCAGCCGGGTCCGGGGATCGAGACCTGTGGTGGGCTCGTCGAGAAAGATGAGGGGCGGCTGGGCAATGAGGCTGGCGGCGAGATCGAGACGGCGACGCATGCCGCCCGAGAACTTGGACAGGGGACGTTTTGCGGCTTCGGTGAGGTCGAATGCTTCGAGTAATTCGGTGGATTTTTTTCTGGCGTCGCTTCTGCTTAGCCCCAGCAGACGCGAGAAAAGAAAGAGATTTTCGGTGGCGGACAATTTTTCGTCTACGGAGGCATACTGGCCGGTGAGTCCGATGAGTTGACGGACGATATGTGCCTCGCGGACGGTGTCGTAACCAAAAATGGCGGCATGTCCGCCGTCGGGGCGCAGTAGGGTGGAAAGCATGCTGATGGTGGTGGTCTTTCCAGCGCCGTTGGGGCCGAATACCCCATAGATACAGCCGGCTTCTATGCTGAGGTTTACGCCGTTGACGGCTTTGTTGTCCCCGAAGTGTTTGATCAGTCCCACGGCTTCGACGGCAAGACGGGAATTTTTGAATGGTAAAGAGGTCGGATGTGTCATATCTCATTGAATGATATGCGAATGTAGAACGGGGGATTTCGAGGCCCAATGAAGGCTCGGTGAGGTACATGCGAATGTCGGTGACAGATGGGATGGGGGCGGCGAAATTATTGGCGGCTGGGCGGGCGCGGGTGAAATATCTTTGTCGCAATCCACCTCCTAACTTGTCGGATCACCCGCCCATGGTTATCGGAAAAAAGGTGCAGCTTTACGTTGACAAACAAAACCTACTATTATGGCAAAAGTATCAATCTATCTAAATTTTCCGGGCAACACGGAGGAGGCCTTTAACTTCTACAAGAAGGTGTTCAAGACGGAATTTATGGGGCCTGTATCGCGGATGTCGGATATCCCTGCCCAGCCGGGAATGCCGTCGCTGCCAGAAAAGGAGAAAAATGCGATCATGCACATGGCCTTGCCGATCCTCGGCGGCACGATACTTCAGGCTACGGATATGCTGGAATCGATGGGCCATAAATTGAAAATAGGAAACAACACGACGATTTGTCTCGAGCCGGACAGCAAAGAGGAGACGGAGAGGATCTTCAACGCGCTCTCGGACGGGGGATCGGAGATCCAGCCGCTACAGGACATGTTCTGGGGGGCGTATTGGGGATGCTGTCTCGATAAATATGGCGTCCGCTGGATGTTCAATTATCAGAAGTGATTCGCGCCTGGAGAGGCGGTCGCTTTTTGCTGGCTTTCGATGGCTTT
>DASZOW010000148.1:0-4406 GCA_035550615.1 Puia sp. | reverse complement strand
CGTTACCGGCAGCAACAGCGGTGGGATGGTGCGCGATTTCTGGCGGTTCGACCCCAGCCAGTCGCAGGCCTGGCATCAGTTGGCCGACATTACCAATACCAATGATGCTACGTTCGACGACGGGTATACGGATATCGAGCGGGAATATGCCACGATATTCGTCAACGGCAGCCAGGCGTTCCTGACGACCGGCGCCAATGCCAGCATGGTCACTTCGACATGGGCCTATGATATTGCTTCCGACCGGTGGAGCCGCCGGACGGCATGGCAACGGGCGCCAAGGAGCGGGGCCGTTTCTTTTACGGTGAGTAATCAAAGCTTTCTGGGCGCGGGGAGTACCGGCTCTTCGACACTCGATGATTTTGATCAGTTCCAGCCTACGGTGGCATTTAATTCAAATGATTATTGATGACGCCGGGAGCTAATATGGATTGGCGGGTTGGCCGGATGGTTTTGCCCTGGTCACGGTATCGCCATATTCAGCCGCGCTGCCGTTGCCCTGGTCCTCGCCTTCGGCGCCGGGAGGCGGGGCTTTTTCATACTGGCTGTTGTAGTCGTACTGGAGGCTTGCGTTGAGGCTGTCCGGTTTCGTAAAGCGGGCATTCCTGTCGAGGCCCAGCGATTTGTCGGCGAGGGCGAGGCGGAAGAAATTCTCCCAGATCGGTCGCGCAATATGGCCGCCGTCGGAGGACCGGCCTTCCAGTTGGATGAAGCGGTCATCGCAACCCACCCAGACGCCGGCCAGCAGCTGGGGAGTATAGCCCATGAACCACGTATCGGCGTTGTCGTTGGTAGTGCCCGTTTTACCGCCCATTTCCGCGAGACCGAGTCTTTCCCGTAGTCCTTTGGCCGTACCGAAGTCTACAGGACCTTGCATCATGCGGGTCATCGTATAGGCCGTGGACTGGCTGAGTACCTCTTTTTGCCTTGAAGTAAAATTGTCGAGCAGGTTGCCATGTTTGTCTTCGATACGGGCGATATAGTAGGGTTCGGTGTTGACGCCGCCGGCAGGGAACATGGTATAAGCGCCGAGCATTTCATACAGCGAAAGCTCGCAGGCGCCAAGGGCCATGGAAGGATAGGGCTGGACGGATGTCGGGATATTGATCTGTTTGAGGAATTCCGCAAAGCGTTGCGGCCCCTGCGGACCAAAGGATTTCATGAGATAGGCGGCCACCTCGTTGATGGACCATGCCAGCCCGTATGCCATAGGATAGGGGCCGGGTTCCCAGTGTGAGCCGCTCTTCGCGGGCACATAGGCGTTATATTCCGGAAAATACTGCTGAACGGCGGGGCATTCGGTAGTTGGCGTAAAATTGAAATCCTCGATAGCCAGGCTATAGAGGAAGGGTTTGATGGAGCTGCCTACCTGCCGTTTCGTATTGATGTTGACATGATCGAATTTAAACGTCTTGAAATCGATGCCGCCGACCCAGGCCTTGACAGCCCCGGTAAAGGGGTCCATGACCATGAAGGCGGTCTGGAGCATCTGCCGGTTGTATTTGATCGAGTCGAGCGGCGTCATCACGGTATCCTTCTGCCGGGCGTCGTTCCAGGCGAATACCTTCATCTTGACGGGGATCTTGAAGCTATTGCGGATCTCCGTCTCCGGTAATCCGGCCTCTTCCTCCTCCTGCCATCGCTGGCTATTGTGCATAGCGGATTCCAGCGTATTGTTATGATCTGCCCATACGGCGCCGCTGCGGATGCGCTGCTGGCCGTCGAGGATGCGTTGGAGGACCGGCATCTGGCGGTTGACGGCTTCGTCGGCATAGGCCTGCATTTTAGGATCGATGGTCGTATAGATCTTGAGTCCGTCCTGGTACAGGTTATAGGGTTTGCCCGTGGCGGGGTTGACATGTTCTTTGCACCATTTCCGGAGGTCTCCGCGGAGGATATCGCGGAAATAGGGTGCGATGCCGTTGTTCTCGTCCAGTTTCCGGTATTGGCTGAGATCGATGGGTTTAGCTTTTAGCGCGGTGGCTTCTTCCGGGGAGAGATAGTGATTGGTGACCATGCGGTTCATCACGATATTTCGTCGATCCGTAGCCGCTTTGGGATTAGTGCGGGGGTTGAACAGGCTGGGGTTGTTGACCATGCCTACCAGAACGGCGGCTTCGTCCACGGTAAGGCTGTCGGGTTCCTTGCGAAAGAAGGTCCGGGAGGCGCCGCGGATGCCATAGACATTGTCGCTAAAGGACACGTCGTTCAGATAAAGCGTCAGGATCTCTTCCTTGGTGAAATTACGTTCCAGCTGGATGGCGATGATCCATTCCTTGAGTTTCTGGATGACGCGGCTGATGCGGTTATGAGAGCGTTCTCCGTTGAACATGTTCAAGGCCAGCTGTTGGGTGATCGTGCTGCCGCCGCCATCCTTTCCGAAGAGAAGGACGGCCCGGAATACCGCCTTGGCGTCGATGCCCGAGTGCTCGTAGAAACGTTCGTCCTCGGTGGATACGAGGGCATGGATGACATTGGGGGAGATATCCTTATAGGCGACGTCGAGGCGGTTGCCTTTGGAGGTATAGTATTTACCCATGGAGCTGCCGTCGGCGGCATAGACTTCGGAGGCCAGTACGAGGGTTGGGTTCTCCAGTTCGTGGAGAGACGGGAGCTGACCAAAAGCGCCCATGGCGATGGCGGTGATGAAACCGGCAAAAACGACGATACCGGAAAAAAAGACGATCCAGAAGATGCGGACGGCTTTGGAAGTGCGGCTGGTGACGCGGGTGGCTTTAGGCATAGGTAATCGATGAGGTACAAACCTAGTACCAATAACGCAAAATGCCGGCAAAAATTGGTTAAAAAACCTACTTAAGATAACCTTCCTTATATGACCCGGAACATTGGTTTTCAATGGGCCAATAGGCGTACCGGGTGATTGTTTCTATGTATTATGTTTTTTAAAATATGTTAATCGAGTAAAGTTTTCCATTTTTTGTATATCTTTATGCTGCAATTGAACGTATTTTTAAAAAATTAATACGAAGCTATAATATGAGTAAGATGACTGCAAAACGAGTGCTACCCTTCCTGCTGCTGGCGGTTGTGGCCGTAGCCTCGATCTTTATCCCGAGCCTGGCTCCTACGGTAGAAGACGGTAAGTACAATGCTGCCGACGTTACCTGGTTGTTGGTGGCGACGGCCCTGGTATTCCTGATGACGCCGGCCCTGGCCTTTTTCTATGGCGGCATGGTCAATAGAAAAAATGTGCTTTCCACGATGATGAAGAGCGTGGTCGCGGCGGGTGTGGTCGGCGTCCTGTGGATCGTGGTCGGTTATAGTCTTTGTTTTGGCGACGATATCCACGGGGTCATCGGCAATCCGCTGACCCATCTGTTTTATAAAGGGGTGGCTTCCGGGCCGGCCTGGGGAGCCGCGCCGACGATCCCCAAGGCATTGTTCTCGATGTTCCAGCTGATGTTCGCGATCATCACCCCCGGCCTGGTCGTCGGGGCGATCGCCGAGCGGATGCGGTTTTCCGCCTATGTGTTATTCACGGTGCTTTTCAGTTTGCTGGTCTATGCTCCGCTGGCACACTGGTCCTGGCATCCCGATGGCTTTTTGGCCAAGATGGGGGCGCTGGATTTTGCCGGGGGCACGGTAGTGCATATCTCCGCGGGTTGTGCGGCGCTGGCCGGGGCCCTGGTGCTCAAACGCCGGAAGGTGCATATCGAGCGCAAGGAGACACATCCTGCGAATATCCCTTATGTGCTCATCGGCACTGGTCTGTTATGGTTCGGCTGGTTCGGTTTCAACGCCGGTTCGGCGCTTGCCGCCAATTCGCTGGCCGTATCTGCTTTCTCTACTACGAATACCGCTGCTGCCGCCGCCGGTCTTTCCTGGATGTTCTTCGACGTACTTCGGGGTAAGAAGCCTTCGGTAGTCGGCTTCTGCGTAGGCGCCGTCGTAGGTCTGGTGGCGATCACACCCGCCGCGGGCTATATTGCCGTGCCCCAGAGTATCTTCGTAGGGGTGCTGGCCGCTGTGATCTCGAACATGGCCGTTCATTTTAAAGCCACGAAGACGGTCCTCGACGATACACTGGATGTGTTCCCCTGCCACGGTATCGGCGGCATGGTCGGAATGCTGCTCACGGGAGTCTTCGCTACATTGACGGTCAATAAGGCTGGCGCCAATGGTCTGGCCTATGGAAACGCCGGCTTTTTCCTGACACAGCTCAAGGCGATGCTCTGCGCCGTAGGTTATAGCTTTACGGTGTCCTTCCTGATCTTCAAACTGGTGAACTTTATCGTTCCGCTGCGGGTCAGCG
Organism: Puia sp.; assembly: GCA_035550615.1. Classification (GTDB taxonomy): domain Bacteria; phylum Bacteroidota; class Bacteroidia; order Chitinophagales; family Chitinophagaceae; genus Puia. Next base: position 133 of record DASZOW010000148.1, on the reverse strand, counting down.
AAGAAGAAGAGGAAGAAGGGCTCGATGCTTCGCAGCACGACGAGAAGTATACCCAGGGCACGCTGCTGGTAGCTACGCCCAAAGGATTGGAAGAACATGAAGTATTGTAGATCAACTGTCAACTTATCATAGC
>DASZOW010000147.1:0-6946 GCA_035550615.1 Puia sp. | reverse complement strand
TCCATCGAGGTGGAAGATGTGTATTTGCGTCTCGACAAGGATCTGGCGGCATTCCTGACGTATCTCGATGGCAAGGTCGGCAAGGGGAATTATCTCGTATTCCTGACGGCCGACCATGGCGGTTCCCATTCCATCAATTTCTTAAAGGCGCACCACATACCTGCGGGACTCGTGGGATCACGGAGGATCATGGAGGGACTGAATGACACGCTCGCCCGTGTGACCGGGATCAAAGACCTGGTGATCTCGGGCATCAACTACTATGTCAATTTCAACCAGGCGCGGATCAAAGAATCCGGTCTCTCCATAGACTCGCTCAAGCGCATCGCCATAAGTTATCTGGCGCACCAGCCCGGTATCCAGTATGTGGTCGACATGGCGCATATCGGCGCGGCGGCCTTGCCGGAGAGACTGCAAACGATGGTTGTCAACGGTTATAACCGGAAACGCTGCGGGTCTATCCTGCTGATCCCCGAGCCGGCCTGGTTCGACGGCTCCGACAAGGGTACGACGCACGGCACCTGGAACGCACAGGATACTCATATCCCGCTGCTGTTCATGGGCTGGGGTATCCCGCATGGCGCCTTGTACCGGACAGTGCACATGACCGACATCGCGCCGACGATAGCCGCGTTGCTGCATATCCAGACACCCAACGGCAATATCGGCGAGACGATCCCGGAAATAGCCGGAGCGCGATAGCTCATCGCCGAACCGGCAGATCCGCACTATAGCCTTTCTTTCCATGCCACCAGGCGGCCGCCTGTCCGGCCAGCCAGAGATAATAGTCGCTGCCCAGGTCGGTATCGATCCCTACGAACCCACCGCCGTCATTGAGCGGAAGATGGTCGACGGTATTGCATTTGAAGATCGAGGTGCCTTCGTTCATTTCATCGAACATGGCGATATAGAGCATGGATGCGCCGGCTTGTCTGGCGCCGGCTATTTGTTTCCAGAAGAAATGCCCCCGGTTTCTCGGGATGGCGGTAGACTTCGGGCCGTTCATGTTCTTCCAGGAGAATCCGGGAAAGGCCAGTGGTACATAGTCGACCCCGTTTGCCCGGCACCAGGCGATGTCACCCGCCAGCAGGGGGCTGAAGGCGGCATAGCTGTCCTCGTTGTAGCGCCCCACGAACCAGGGCGCCACGATATCGCATTTGCGGAGGAGCCGGTGTAGGGTGGAGTCGGGGAGACAGTCTCGGCCGAACGTTCGCCAATAGGTAGGCACCCCGAGCATGATGCTGAAACCCCGCGACCGCAGCCCGTCGATGATCGTCTCTGCCTCTTTGAAGCCATACCGCCGGTGGTCATTGAATCCTACCCCCCAGACGGCCACCAGCGGTTTTCCATGATGATGCAGATAGGTGGGACTCTTGCCGCCATGCAGCAGATCGTATTTTGCCGTCAGCTCGTCCAGGTCGGCAAGCATCAGCTGTTCTTCGCCCGGCTGCATGCCGCTGAGATCGTACATGATGCAGATGGCCCGGTCATATTGCCGCGCAGCCGTCATCGCATGGTCGAGCACCGTGTTGAAATGCCGTTTCCCGCTGGGATTGCGGATCTCCGCTACAAAGCGTTGCATGAATACCCCGTCGATGCCATAATCCTTCATCCATTTAAAATGCAGCTGCACGGTGGACGCGTCATAAGGACTGAAGACAGTGGCCGTCGATCCATCCGCATAATGGAATGGCGTCGGATAGGTCTTCGCATATTCCCTGGTGTCCGGCCAAAGATCGATCTCGCAGCTGCCGGGCGCGAATATCCCCCGGTGTTCGTAATGATGCCAGTGGCGGCCGGCGCCGTCGTCGGGGGTGTTGAACCACCCTTGATAACCTGCCATGACAAGGCCATTATAAGAGGGATAGCGGATCGACGGGCGCTGTGCCCGGATCCCGAATGTCACAAATAAGACAGAAAAAAGGAAAGCGATCTTTTGCATATCGGATTGTTTATGGATCATTTTGTTGGCAAGCGCCGGACATCGGTTCTCCCTTATGGAAGCAATAATATTGTAGTAGCAAGAAACGAAGCGGACGTTAATAGCGGGTTTAACTTTGAGCTAACAGGGCGGTTAATTTCAATTTTCCCGAAAAAAAATCATCGAAACAAGTGAAAATTCCGCGGGAGAATGGCTGGGCGGGAGAAAAAAAAGGACCAAGAAGGTCCTTCCATGTATATTCTTTCGATTTGATCTGCATCCGGGACCCGGGATTATTCCCGCGATCGGAAGAATGGATGGTCGCCTATACCTTGGCCGCCATTTGGTCAAATGCTTTCGAAGCCTTAAGCTCGCAATATTTGATAAGGGCAGCATGTATCTCTTCTATCCGAAAAGGTTTTGAGATATATTCGTTCATCCCGGATTTTATGCATCGTTCTCTATCTTCCGGCATAGCATCCGCAGTCAATGCTATGATAGGAACATGGCATTTTTCATCGGGCAGCTGGCGAATGATGCGGGTAGCTGTATAACCATCCATCTCCGGCATGTTGACGTCCATGAAAATAATGTTCGGGTCGTGCTCTCTCAGGGATTCGACTGCTTCCAGGCCGTTGGCAGCCTTCACCACGTCGACTGCCATGTTTCGCAGTACTTCGGTGATCAACAGCATGTTTACCGGGTCGTCCTCTACTACCATTACCAGCAAGCGGTCATGAATCCTTTTAAAGGAAGGGTTGCCATTTTGGGCGGCATTATTGGCAAACACCTTTTGAAAAACGGATGATAAAAGGGCATTGAGTTCATGCAGCTTTACCGGTTTGGACAGGAACTTGTTGATGCCGATCTTTTCCGCTTCCTCCTGGTAAATATTTTTTTCCACAGAGGAAAGCATCAGGATAAATGGGTCCATAATGCCGTTGAGTAGTCTTTTTATTTCCTTTACCAGGGTGATGCCATCCATGCCCGGCATCTGATGGTCCGTGATGATGAGGTCGAATACCCTGTTTTTACGGATGGAGTCTTCGATGACCGACAATGCTTCCCGCCCACTGTAGCAGATCTCACAGGGTACCTGGAGGTATTCGAAGATCCCCTGCATAAGATCGCAATTGGTTTTATTATCGTCTACCACCAGCACGTCTCTTAACAACGGTTTGGAATCGAAGGTAACCGGCGGGTGTTCATCGACAACGGGCGACGTCAGGAAGAAGGTGAACATGCTGCCCTGACCCACATGGCTTTCCACGTCGAGCCGGCCATTCATCATTTCGATGAGCCTTCTCGAAATGGTCAACCCCAGACCGCTGCCGCCATATTTGCGGGTAATGGACGCGTCCACCTGGGTAAAGCTTTCAAAAATATCAGCCAGCTTTTCGGCCGGGATGCCGATGCCGGTGTCTTTTATGGCGATGGCCAGGTCTATATATTTCGTTTCTCCTTTTTTATATTGGTTGCCCTGGCGTTGAATCGTTATGCTGATCTCTCCTTCTTCCGTGAATTTGACCGCATTTCCGATAAGGTTGATCAGGACCTGCCGGATACGAACGGGATCGCCCAGGATCTGGGAGGGAATCAATGGGTCGATGTTGCAAATTACTTCCAACTGCTTTTCTGCTGCCCGTAAAGACAGCATTTCCACGGTCTCTTCCACCAGTTCGTACAGGTTCAACGGCAGATCGTCGATGATGAGCTTTCCAGATTCAATCTTCGAGTAGTCGAGAATATCGTTGATAATATTCAAAAGGCCATAGGCCGATTTGCCGATATTTTGCAGATATTCCCGCTGTGTGCGTTGCAGGGAGGTGGTCAGCAGCAGATCGGAAAACCCGATGATCCCATTCATCGGGGTACGTAGTTCGTGGCTCATATTGGCCATAAATTCGCTTTTAGCCTTACTCGCTGCTTCGGCCTGCTCCTTAGCCCGGACAAGCATTTCTCCCTGCTGCTGATATTCCTGTTCGCTGACGGCAAAGGCATGATCGGCGATCTTTTTGTCCCTTTCGAAAGTTTGGTAGGCATTATTCACTGCCGCCAGGAACTCCTTCAGCTGTCCATCCTGGTCGGTGTATCCCACCATGAATTTTTTTACTTGTTTTTCAAGAAGAGGATGATAGGGCATCGGAATAGAATTTAGTTTAGGCTTCGTATAGAGTGGTAATGGTCATCGTCTGGTTGTGCAGCTCGCAGCGGGTATTGGAATTGAATGGTGAGATCTCGCCATAAGAGTAGAAGCCTGTAAAAGGGGTATTCTCTCCAAATACCTTTTTTGCCGCCTGGACTTCCTCATCCGTTCTGTCCTGCAAGACGAGCTTTCTGCCTACACAGCTGATCAGGATAGCCAGTTGCGGGTTGTTATCTGCCAAAGGGGAGAAGGAGCTGTGGGCGGCAATGGAGGAACCGTCGATCAGCTTGTCGAAATTGGCTTTCATCAGCCTGACCTTACCTCCTGTCGGCATGTTGCCGGCAAAGACCATACTTTTTTCTTCTTCGTTGATGCTGAGGATGGTCCTTACCAGCGCCTGGTCACTGCCGGCCTCGGTAAGGGAAAGTGGAAAGAGAAGGGCGGAGCCGGGTAACTCTTCCTTGTAGGGCCCCAGATAATTTTTATACAGGTCCAATGCGTTTTTACCGTCGATCTGGTACAGGATATTCTTCTCCGAGCTTGTTATGACCCTTTCAGGGCCGAATTCATCCCATCCGCCGAAAGATCCATGGCCAGTCTTCAGGCTATTGCCATAAAACCCAATGGCGACAACGACGCCTTCTTCCGGCAGGTGATTGAGTCCGACGAAAGTTCTTTGGAAATTAGCACCGTCTCCTGCCAGGCCGCCGGTGAGCGGTATCATTTTAGTATTACTCTCGTCAAGCCCCTTGACCAGGTCGCTGCCATTTACATGCTTGCCATCCGAAACGACAAATACCGAGCAGAGATCATTGGCCGCCAGTTCGTTCATTAGGTATTTTCCCGTCTCATGGCTGGAATCATGCCGGAGAATATTGGTTATACTGCACCTGACGGTTGTTCTCTCAAACTGGATCGCCGTTGCTACGATGGTATTGTCATGTACTTCATCGGCAATTATCTCTCCCGCTGTTGAGCTTGAAACAATATCCGCGTTCGGGAACGTCTTTTTTATATTGGCCAACCATGCCTGGCTGGTGATCAGTTTCGGTTCTCCGAATGCTAATACTAACTGGGCCTGCTGATGGTCAAAGCCGGGAGACGAAAACTTACATTGCCATTCGTTGGCAACGTATTGCAACTGCTGGGTTTTCATATACTATAGGATTGATGTATACAATAATATTCGAGATGTATATCTACGGAAAAAGGGGCCTTTTTATATGCTGGTAGAAAGTCGATTCAACTAATTACAAGGTAGGAAATAGGGTTTGATAGGGGATTTATTTACTTTACACCTGGCCTTATCGACACTCCGAAATTTGCAGATTGCAGCCGCAGCCGTCCATTTAGCCTCCGACGAATTCAATGACTCGACCATTAAGGCGAACAGGATGAGGCTTGACCCACAAGGCTAAAAATTTAGCCGTATATTTAAGGCCTAATTCTGCTTGTGGTTGAAAATGAACATCCCTTGTATTAAAGGTTGCAGCCGGCCCGCTAATGTCCTATTAATTAGATATTTAGCAATAACCTGTTGCCTGGCGGCCGGTTTCAGTGGCCTTGCCCAGGTCAAAGATTATCCCTTCGCGAAACTCTCGGACCAGGACGGCTTGTCGAATAACCACGTCAACGTAATTTTTAAGGACCGGAAGGGATTCGTCTGGTTTGGGACTAATTCCGGCGCCAACCGGTACGACGGCTATACCTTCAAAGTATTCCAGCATGATGACACTGACTCGAGCTCCCTGGAGGACAATTTGGTGGAAGGCATATTCCAGGGACCCGAGGGCAAATTATATATCACTACCGGCCTGGGCGGCGTCAACGTCTATGACCCCGTCACAGGTGCACTCATGCGCCATAAAGCCGCTTATCTAAAGGAGCGAAATCTCTCACCGAATGGCCTGGTCAGTATTGTCCACACTAAGGACGATCACTATTATTTTATTTATGCCGACTCCGGGCTTTACCGCTATGACCCGGGGCGGGGCGCGGTTCACATACCGTCGACCGTCCGTACTCCGGGTGGCGCAAACCTTGCCATTACAGACGCGGCTGCCGACCGCGCCGGCCATATCTGGCTGGCGTATTCTAGCGGCATCTTGCAGCGCTTCGATACCCGCAGCCAAACTTTCTCCCTGCGCACCGCCATTAACCAGCGCGCGGCAGAACAAGGGAACTACGGCTATAAATTGTATGTGGACCGGAAAGACAAGCTGTGGCTATTCGCCCAGGACAACCTTTCGGGACTATGGGACTATGATCCGTCTTCCGGCGGGCTCCGGCATTTTACCCGCGACTCAGGTACCATACGATTAAGCAGCAACAATGTCAGCGATGTCGTCCAGGACGACAACGGATACATCTGGGTAGCGACGGATAAGGGCGGCTTGGATATACTTGACATCCAAAACGGCACCATGCGGAATTTGCGGCAGTCGGACGAAGACCGAAGCCTCGTGGAAAATACCTCGACAGCATTATACATTGACGATCTCGGTACCGTTTGGGTAGGTACGCTGAAGAAGGGCATCTGTTACTATCAGCAGAACATGTTGCGTTTTCCCCTCTACCGGCGGGAACCCGGCGAGCCGCAAAGCCTGCCGTATGACGATGTGAGCTGCTTTGCTGAAGATGCCAAAGGAAATATCTGGATCGGCACCGACGGCGGCGGCCTGATCTATTTCGACCGGCGGGCTAACAACTTTAAACAATACCGCCGCAATAATGCCGATGCAAATAGCCTCGGTAGCGATGCCATAACCTCTTTGTTGCTGGATCATCGCGGGATATTGTGGATCGGTACCTACCAGGGCGGACTCGATCGCTACGACGGCCGCAACTTTACCCATTACCGGCACAGTCAAGGCGATCCC
>DASZOW010000146.1:0-3919 GCA_035550615.1 Puia sp. | reverse complement strand
TGGTGGAAGGCGCCTGGGCGCCGACGACGCTGACCTGGGGGATCGACAATCGTACGGTGGCTTTGCGGGCGTTGCCCGGCAGTGCGGCGTCGACGAGGCTGGAGACGAGGGTAGTGGGTTCCGATTCGAATCCGTATCTCGCGATGGCGGCTTGCCTGGCGGCGGGTCTTTATGGCGTGCGGCAGGGGATGAAGCTGACGACGCCGGCGACCAGGGGGAATGGCTATGCGGAGAAGATCTATGGCGTGTTACCGCGGAACCTGTGGGAGGCTACGCAGAACATGCGGCAGAGTCCGCTGGCGGTAGAACTTTTCGGGGAGCGTTTTGTAGATCATTACGTAAGGACGAGGGAGTGGGAATGGCGGCAGTTCGGGCAGGCGGTGACCGATTGGGAATTGAAACGGTATTTTGAAATTATTTAGGACCGGCCGGCGGTCCCACGGGCCGCGGCGCATATTTAGAATCCATGGATTTCAAGACGATCAGACAGTATAATTTTCCGACGACGATCCGGTTCGGAGCGGGAGCGATAGCGGAGCTGCCGGGGCATCTGGCATCGGTGGGTTCGAGCAGGCCGTTGCTGGTGACGGACCCGATGGTGGCGCAGCTGGATTTTTTCAAGAGTATTGTCGCCGCGTTGCGGGCCAAAGGATGTTCGGTGGAAGTATTTTCGGAGATCCATAAAAACCCCGTGAAATCCGATGTGCTCAAGGGCGGGGATGTCTTTGCGGCCATGGGGCGGGATAGTGTCGTCGGCATCGGCGGTGGTGCGGCCATGGATGTGGCGCGGGCGATCGTGCTGCGTGTCAACCATCGGCGGGATCTGTTCGATTACGACGACCTGACCGGCGGAGATGTGTATGTCACCGAAGAGGTACCATATTTTATCACGGTCCCTACCACGAGCGGTACGGGCAGCGAGGTAGGGCGAAGCGCGATCATCTCGGAAGACGACACCCATCGCAAACGGATCTTGTTCTCGCCGAAGCTGCTGGCAAAGATCGTTTTTGCCGATCCGCTGCTGACGATGGATCTGCCGCCCTTTGTGACGGCGGCCACGGGCATGGATGCGTTGACGCATAACCTGGAAGCCTACCTGGCCAGGATGTGGCACCCGATGTGTGAAGGTATTGCCTTGCAGGGGATCGAGCTGATCCATGGATCGATAGCCCAGGCGGTCCTGAGGCCTGATCTCGAATCGCGGAGCAGGATGATGATAGGTTCGTTGATGGGGGCGGTGGCGTTCCAGAAGGGACTCGGGGTGGTGCATTCGCTGGCGCACCCGATGTCTTCGTTGTTGGACACGCATCATGGATTGGCGAATGCCGTGAACCTGCCTTATGGGATGCGGTTCAATATCGCGGGTTTTGAAGACAAGTTCCGGCAGATCGCGCGGACGATGGGGGTGGCTAGTGAATCCGGCGAGGCGGTCGTGAGCCGGCTGTTCGCATTGAATGAAGAATTGCGGTTGCCGGTGCGGTTAAGGGATGTGGGAGTAAAGGCCGGGCATATCGAGACGCTGGCCGATCTGGCCATTGCAGATTTTGCGCATCCCAATAATCCCAAGCCGGTGAGCCGGGAAGATTTCAAAAATTTATATCTCGAGGCATTATGATGCGGATCGGATTGACCTATACGGGGTCGGAGACCAAACATGAGAATTATGTCCGGTGGATACAGGATGGGGGCGCTTCGATCGAGGTAGTCCGGCTGGAGGCCGGCGGGCAGGCTTATGGCGAACTCGATGGGTTGGTATTGTCGGGCGGCGTGGACATTGCCCCCGAGTTTTATTCCGGCCGTAACGATTATTTCCATGCGCCTGCCGGGTGGGAGCGAAGCCGCGATCTGTTCGAGATGGAGGCGTTGGAGCTGGCGTTGCAGCGGGGAAAGCCGGTGCTGGGTGTCTGTCGCGGTCTGCAATTGATCAATGTGGTCCTGGGTGGAAGCTTAGTACAGGATCTGGGAGAGCAGGGCGATGCCGTGCATGAGAATGTGACCGGGGTGGATAAGGAGCACCGGGTGGTAGTGGAGGAGGGAACGGTATTGAGCAGGGTGGCCGGTGAGAGAGAGGGAATTGTCAATAGTGCGCATCACCAGGCTGTCGACCGGATAGGGGCCGATCTGCGGGTCAATTGCCGGGCGGAGGATGGGACGATCGAGGGGCTTGAATGGAAGGAGCGGCGTGGGCGGCCCTGGCTGCTGGCGGTGCAATGGCATCCCGAAAGGATGTTTGTCAACGGAGTGGGGGATGTATCCTTATACCGAAAGATCAGGGATACGTTTTTGTCGGAGGCGGGGAAGACCGGCCATTAACCTTTTCAATGACCCAGGTCCTGCCAGTATAGACTATAGAGGTTCTCGCTTTTCAGGAGGTCATTGTGGTTGCCGCTGACGGAGACCGTTCCATTATGGATGACATAGATCCGGTCGCAAACCGATCTGAGGACATGCAATCTATGCGTGATAAAGATGATGGCGATCTTTTCCTTGAGCTTTAATAGCAAATTCAGCATAAAGCGTTCTGTGAGCCTGTCGAGGGCCGAGTTCGTTTCGTCCAGAACCAGGAGCTGGGGACGGTGATACAAGGCTCTTGCAAAAGCCACCAGCTGTTTTTGGCCGCCGGACAGCGCGATACCCGCTTCCCCTACGATGGTCATATAAGATTGAGGTAAACCTTCGATGAAGGAGGAGAAGCCATATTCACCGAGAAATTTCAGTACCCCGGCGGGGTTATTTTGCGCATCTTCAAATGCAATATTCTCAAGAACGGTACCATTGAACAGGTGAACATCCTGGGCAACGACGCCGACGATCTTGCGCCATGAGGATATGCCGATGGATGCCAGCGGCCTATTGCCGTTTATCATGATGGCGCCCTTTTCCGGCACGTATTTCTTTTGAATTATTTTCCCGATGGTGCTTTTGCCGCAGCCGTTCTCACCCATGATGGCAACGATCTCTCCTTTGCCGGCTTCGATGGAGATGTTTTTCAGCAGCGGGGTCCTTCCGGGGAAACGGAAGGTGATATCCCTGAGGGAGATCGACGAAAAGTGCCCGATGGTCGAACCTTCTTCGCTTTCCGGTTCCATGCCGGTATATTCAAGCATCCTGTTGAAGGCAATTTTAGCCTCATTCAGGGGTATGGATACCAGGGCAAGATTGGCGACGCTCGAGAGAAGAGAGGTGCACATACCCAAAACTGCCATCAAGACCCCTATTTTCATTTGTCCATGCAATACGCTATCGGCACCCCATAATATAACGGATCCCAGAAAGAGCACTCCGAAACCATTGGCCAGGAACGTCAGTTTAATCTGGATCTTACCCAGCGAATAGATGGTATTTTGGTAACGCCGGTATACGACATCATTCCGGTTTTTGAACAGGTTCTGCATGTTGTAGTTCCGGATCGGATCGATGCCCTGGAATGTCGAAATAAAATTAGATTCCGACTGGGCGTAGCTTGCCATAATATTGTGCTGTTCGTTGAGGATCGGCTTATTGAATTTGTAAATAAGCCAGTAATACATCGGCAACGCGATGAGGCAAATCAAGCCGACCTGCCAGGAGTATATAAAAAGAAAGCAAAGCGTGACAAGCACCACCAGGCCATCGATGACGGTGCTGCCGGCCAGCTGGCTGATCACTTTCTGAACCCGGGCAGTGTCGTTGAGGCGGGCCGTGAACTCGCCGATCTTGCGCGTTTCGAAAAAGGTTCCGGGCAGTCTGAGCAAATGGGTATAGAATCTATCGATGATCCGCGAGTTAAAGGCCCTGCTTTGGTCGATCAGGAAAAATGCCCGAAGCGCATTTGCGCCTTCCCGGATGAAAAGCAGCAGGATCACGAGAGGAACTCCGAGGTATAGTTTGAGATAATTATGGGTGGGCAGGATATTGTCGATGAGGCGCTGGGAAAAGA